>JBEEOX010000083.1:0-7023 GCA_041191425.1 Verrucomicrobiota bacterium
ATGCCGCGCTCGGCTTCCTGTTCCATGAAGTCCATGGTGGAAGCGCCGTCGTGCACTTCGCCGATTTTGTGAATCTTGCCGGTGAGCTTGAGAATGCGCTCGGTGGTGGTGGTCTTGCCGGCATCGACGTGGGCGAAAATGCCGATGTTGCGATATTTGGTGAGGTCCTTCATGGCGTGAATGGGCAATGGGTTGGCGTTGTCTGCGTAATTGCGGGCGCGCATTGCTATGCAGGGCGAGGATTTTAGCAATCCCGTAATCGGAGAAATTCGCGGAAATTTGCAGATTCTGCTTCATTTGCATCGGTTCCTGCTTGCTTCGTCGCCTCTCGATGCCTTGTTTGACCGCGATGGCCGATGTCTCCACGAGGATGCTGAAGCGCGAATCGCGCCTCTCCAGCCTGCGTCCGCCAGAGGTCGCCGAGCGGCTACAGCACCTGCCGGGCTTGGTATTTTTCGACTCGGCCGGACACCTGCCCTCGGGCGCTGACCGCGCGGTTTCGGTGATCGCCGCACGCCCAGAGCGAATTTTTCGCGGATCGATCCATTCGCCGAATGATCGCGCGACTCTGAGGCAAGCGCTTGGCGATGGCCATGGAGCACATGGTGACACGGGATTTCCGGTCGGCGGACTCTGCGGGCGGATCGGTTATGAGGGCGACTTTGTTCTCGGCGATTATCGCGAGATGCTGATCTTTGATCATGCAGACGATTGCTGGTGGGAAATCGGCCGGCTTTCGGCGGAGTTGCGTGAATCGAATGACACACCCTTCGCGATCGGCGATTTCGAGGCGTCAACCACTCGTGAGGCATTCATCCGCAACGTTGAGCGCGCAAAGGAATGGATTGCTGCCGGTGACATCTATCAGGTGAACCTCGCGCATTCATTTGAGGCATCCATCAACGGCGGCTCCTTGTTTCCCCTCTACCTTTCGCTGCGCGAAACATCACCTGCGCCTATGGCCGCATGGCTCTCGCTCGATGGCCGAGAAATTCTCAGCTCATCGCCCGAAACCTTTTTGAAAATCTCCGGTCGTGGAATTGAAACGAGGCCGATCAAAGGCACCCGCCCGCGATTTCATGATCCCGATGAAGACCTTCGCTCGGCCTACGAACTCCAAACTTCAGCCAAAGAAATTGCCGAGCTGGTGATGATCACCGATCTGCTGCGCAACGACCTCGGTCAGGTCTGCGAATTCGGCAGTGTGGAGGTCAGCGAAATGCTGCGACTCGAAACGCTGGCACAGGTTCACCACCTCATCTCAACCGTGCGCGGCACACTGCGCGACGACACCGATGCAATCGAGGCCCTTGCTGCCTGTTTTCCTGGTGGCAGCATCACGGGCGCCCCAAAAAAACGCGCGATGGAAATCATTCGCGAACTCGAAAATTCCCCGCGCGAAATTTATTGCGGCGCGGTCGGGTGGTTTGGTTTTAATGGCGAAAGTTCGTTCAACATTGCCATTCGTACTCTCGTGCGAAACAGCGAACGTCTGAGCTATCATGTCGGTGCTGGCATCGTTGCGGATTCGGATCCGCAAAAAGAATACGAAGAAACCCTGCATAAAGCCGCCGGCATACGGGCGAGCTTGCAAAGTTGTGATCTCAATACCCGCGCGGATGGCGCATGAAGTGGCCTCTGCCCTGACGCGTCTCGGGTTTCCAAAGTGGGCCTTCGGATGATCCGCGTCCGCCCGTATCGAGGCGGAGTCCGGCGATTGTCATGAAGACATGGCCATTGCGAATGTAGAGAGTGATCCAGCGACCTTCGCCTTTTTTGCCGTATTTAAAAAATCCTTTCGAGTGCAGCGAACCTTTCAAAAGTCCGGCCTCGCGTAGCACATAGGAAACCGTGCCGGAGCAATCGTAGCCGATGTCGTCGTGATGTGCATGACCACCGCCCCACTTGTAGGGCTTGCCTTGCAAGCGATTGCCCGCCGCGATCGCTTTTTTGACTGCACTCGGCGCGTTGCGAGGCGCATAGGCGATGCCATTTTTCAACATCGCGGTGCGGCCATATTCAAAACGATAGCTCACCGGCTTCCGCGCCTTGACCTGACTCGAACACGACGCCAGTGCCACGATCGCAAACGCGGAAATGAAAATTCCGTGCAGCACGCGTTTCATTGACTTCATGCGTAAGCAAAATGAATGCCGGATGTAAATCATCATGGCGATTGCATTGAAAGAAATTCCACTGCTTGCGTCAGCGCGCGGGCGCGGTGGCTGAGTGTGTTTTTCACTTCGTCGCCGAGCTCGGCAAAGGTCGCTGCATGACCTTCTGGCACGAAGAGAGGATCATATCCAAAGCCCGTGGCACCGCGCGCATCGGAAATGATCGCACCTTCGACCGTGCCGCCAAAGTTGGCGATTTCCTTTCCACCTTGCGCGAGCACCATCGTGCAACGAAAGCGTGCGCGGCGGTCGGCATTGCCCTCCATCTCGTGAAGCAATCGCGCGTTGTTGAGTGCATGATTTCCCTCTTCACCACCAAAACTCGACGACCACACCCCTGGCGCTCCGTCCAAGGCATCGACTTCGAGGCCTGAGTCATCCGACAAGACCCAGCCGTCGATCATGCGGCTGATCCCCTCGGCCTTGAGTCGCGCGTTTTCGAGAAAAGTCGCGCCGGTTTCCTCAATTTCAGGGCATTCGGGAAACGAGGTGACATCGAGCACCTCAAAGCGGTCGCCGATCATCGCACGAATTTCGGCCGTCTTGTGCGCGTTGCGGGTGGCGATGATCAGTCGGGGCAGAGGATTCATGGGCGGGATTGAATGCGATTCTTCGTCTGAGGCGAATCATTAAGACAAATTTTTGGCGGGGAAGCGTTGACTAGGCATGAAAGCAGTAACCTGGCTTGCCTCATTCACTGTCGGCATCGCATCCCTCGCCGCACCAGCATTTGCCAATACCCTCGAAGGCTGGTCGACCGACCTCGACAAGGCACTGGATGAGGCCAAAGCCGGAAAAAAGAGCGTGCTAGTCGAGTTCACCGGATCCGATTGGTGCCCTCCCTGCATCGCAATGCGCAAGAATGTCTTTTCAAAAAAAGAATTCGTCCAAGCCGCATCGAAAAATTTCATCCTCGTGGAACTCGATTTTCCAAAAGCCGACAAGGCGCTTGCAGAGAAAAACCAACCGCTCGCGAAAAAATACAAAATCGAAGGATTTCCCACCGTGATCCTGCTCGATGCCGACGGCAAGGAGTTCAATCGTTTCTATGCTTCGGAATTTCCGAAGACTGAGGACTTCCTCAAGCACCTCGATAAAGCGCTTGAGAAAAACCATTCGAGCGGCTCCTGAGGTTCAGGGCTTGGGGTTTTCCACGCCCAGAATTCGATCAAGCTCAGCCACTCGCTCCCATGGGCAGCGTTTGCGTTGATATTTTTTCCAAACGATGTCGCGCAGCTCGGCCCAGACCTCCATGGGGGGATTTTCGAGCTTGTCCCAGCTGGGGTTGCGCTTCTGTTGGGTGGTAAGAATCGTCCAGCGGCCGCTCATGTAATTGCCGCGGTAGTAGCGCTTGCCGTCCTCATCGTTGAGGTTCCACTCGTGACTTTCCATGTGTCAACCTTGAGATGAAGCATGCGCTCGACACAAGGGGCGAATTCGCTGCCGGCTGATAAAAATTCGACGTAAGAAACGAAATAGGGAAAATTTTGCCACAATTTCATGCGCTTGGAAAATCAATCAGCTTGATCATCAAGGGCTGGGCATGGATGGATGTATGGCAAGCGAGGATGTCGACCGAACGCAAACAAATGATCCGGCTCACCTGGAAGCGATTTTCCGGTGCGCTTCACATGCTCGCAAAGTCCGAGGAGGGATCGCGCGCGATGGTTTTTGCGGTAACCTTGGTGGCGATGATGATCGGCATGAATGGCCTCAATGTGCTCAACAGCTATGTCGGGCGCGATTTCATGTCGGCGATCGAAAACCGCAACTTTGGTGAGTTCCGCGCGCAGGCGCTACTCTATGCGATGGTGTTTGTCGCCTCAACGGTGGTGGCGGCACTGTTTCGTTTTACGGAGGAACGCCTTGGCATCTTGTGGCGGCGTCAACTGACATGGCGGCTCACCGAAACTTACATGAGCGAGCGTGCCTACCACCGACTCGACTCAGCCACCGGTGTCGCCAATCCCGACCAACGCATCACCGAGGATGTGAAAGCGTTCACGACCACAACGCTTTCGTTCATGCTGCTCATCATCAATGGAACGCTCACGGCGGTCTCATTCTCGGGCGTTTTGTGGAGCATCAGCCCGCAACTTTTTACGGTTGCAGTCGTCTACGCGTTCATCGGATCGATGCTCACGGTGTGGCTCGGCAAGCCGCTCATTCGGCTTAATTACAACCAGCTCGATATGGAGGCAAACTTCCGAGCCGAGTTGATCCATGTGCGTGAAAATTCCGAATCGATTGCGCTCGCCCACCGCGAAGGTCGCTTCAGCACGCGGTTGAAATCCAAGCTCGACGATCTCACGCTCAATTTTCGCAAGCTCATCCGCGTGAATCGCAATCTCGGATTTTTCACCAACGGCTACAACTATTTCATCCAAATCATCCCTGCGCTGATCATTGCGCCCATGTTCATGAGTGGCGAAGTCGAGTTCGGTGTGATCACGCAATCGACGATGGCTTTTGCCACCCTGTTGGGTGCGTTCTCGTTGATCGTGACCCAATTTCAATCGATCTCCGCATTCACGGCTGTCACGGCGCGTTTGCATTTGCTGAGCGACGCGATTGAAAACGCGCATAGCCACAAACCTTGCTCCATTCAAATCGACGAAGAACCCAATCGCGTGGCCTACGAAGAACTGACGCTTTGGGATGCCGATAAAACGCATGCGCTGATCCGCAACCTCAACCTTGAGATCAAGCGCGGTGAGTGTTGGCTCATCGCATGCACCGATGACGCGCCAAAACTTGCTCTGTTCCGTGCCACGGCCGGTGTCTGGGAATGTGGCGGCGGTCGCATGGTGCGACCAGGTCTCGACAATATTTTGTTTTTGCCCGAGCGGCCCTACCTGCCGCCCGGCACCTTGCGCGATCTTTTGCTGCGCACCGGCATGGAAAAGGTCGTCAAGGACGAGGAGATCAACAAGGTGCTTCAAGATTTGGGGCTGGATGAAACGATCCGCCGTGCGGGTGGCCTTGATACGGAGCGTGATTGGGACGATGCCTTTTCGATCGGCGAACAACACCTGCTCTCGGTTGCCCGCATCTTTTTGGCAAAGCCCGCCTTTGTTTACCTCGATCGCCCTGGTAGCTCGCTGCCGAAGCCGCGGATTTCGATGATCCTAAACAAGCTCATCGACCAAGGCATCGGTGTTGTGATCTTCGCCAAAAACAGCGATGTCGGAGTTGATTACGACGCCTGCCTCGAGATCCGCGAGGAAGGCAAATGGGAGATCATGCCCGGCTCAAGCGTCAAGGCCATGGCCAATCACACCGCGCTTCGCGACTTGAGTTGCTAAAGCTCGCTGCGTTCGGCTTACGACAAGCGAGCCTCAAAATCCTCGTAGCGGAATTCGCGAATCACTTCGATTTCGCCGTTCTCGTGCTGAAGCGCGATAGATGGATGCTTGACGCCGTTGAAGGTGGTGGTCTTGACCATGGTGTAATGCGCCATGTCATCAAAGACCAGCGTGTCGCCGACCCGCAAGGCTCGCGGAAACGAATAATCGCCAATCACATCGCCAGCAAGACAGGTTGGTCCTCCGAGCCGATAGGTGTGCGAGGCTTCGATGGATTTAGGAATCGCACCTGGCGCAGATGGATCACCTGCCAGATGATAGTTTTCATCTTTCAACATCACCGCAGGCTTGCCATCCGAAGGTGTGCCATCGACGAGATACACATCCGGGCGATAGGGCATTTCCATTACATCGGGCATGTGAGCCGTGGCGGAAATGTCGAGAATCGCAAGGTGATGCCCAGCAGACTCGAAGACATCCATCACCGTTGCGCGCAGCACGCCGCTGTGAATTGCGACGGCCTCACCCGGCTCGAGCCATACCTCGACGCTGAATTTTTCACGAGCCTCGCGCACGAGTCGGATCAAGCGCTCGCGATCGTAGAACGGCTTGGTGATCCAATGACCGCCACCCATGTTGAGGTAGGTGAATTGCGGCGATCGCAGCAGGTGGCCGAATTTTTCGTCGACCGCATCCAATGTTTTTTCGAGGTCGTCCGAGTTTTGCTCGCAGAGCGTGTGAAAGTGCAGTCCTGAAATACCGGTGAGATCGGCGCCTGTGAGCTGATCGGCCGTGATGCCCAATCGCGAGCCTGCGACGCAGGGGTCGTAGATGGGCGTGTGGCCCGTCGAGCATTCGGGATTGATGCGCAATCCGCATTGAAGCTCACCACTTACAAATCTTGGGTGAGTCATCACTTGCTCGCGAAAGCAAAACCATTGCGACAACGAGTTGAAATCGAGGTGGTGGGTGAATTCGCACAACTCAGTGATGTCGGCCGCGTTGTAGGCGGGCGAGTAAGTGATCACATGCTTTCCGAAATGTTTTTGCGCGAGGGTCGCTTCCCACAAACCAGATGCGCAGCAACCATCGAGATCGTCGCGTAGCGCGGTAAACGCCTTCCAACAGGAAAACCCCTTGAGCGCCAGCACAAGGTGACAGCCCGCCGCTTCCTTGACCTCGCGGAGCATGGCGCTGTTGCGTTTGAGAGCGGCGATGGAGACAACAAACATGGGATGATTCGGAATCAAGGCCCAAACACCCCTGCGGTCGAGCGGATTTTCGATCCCGACATTTACAGCCCGCATGGTTGATTCACGAATGGCCCCCGCGCACATTCCCGGCGATTTCTGCTTGAAAATAAGCCCTTTGAAGGCTCCAAAATTTTTTCGAGAAAGCTATTGACGTGAGGAGGGGAGGGAAGATAGCTTCGCGGGCCGCCACGACGCAGGGCGGCCGAGAGACAGAACGTCGATCGTGGTGCACAAACACCCGATCGGCTTTTTAGTCCCCTCGAAAGAAGCTCTTTGACAGTGTGGCTTGGT
>JBEEOX010000084.1:0-6962 GCA_041191425.1 Verrucomicrobiota bacterium
CAGCGCATGAAGGCCATCCTTGAGGAAATTCGCAAACTCGTCGAAGAGCAGGCGAAAAAAGACAACTACGATTATGTCTTCGACAAGTCGGGTCTCAGCACCTCGCAAGTTCCATTTCTCCTCTACACCAAGGACGCGACCGACATCACCAGTATCCTCCTCAAGGATCTGAACAAGGACGCTCCGCCGGAGTCGCTCAAGAAGGAAGATTCCAAGGAGAAAGCCAAGTAACCGCATCGCTGGAAATTGGCCAAGCACCTCACGCTTTCCGAGCTCGCCCGATGGATCGATGGTGACATCGTCCGGGGCGAGCTCGATTCTTTTTACACTGGCATGGCTTCGCTCGATGCGGCCGGACCGGGCGATGTTAGTTTTCTCGGCAACGAAAAATACCACGGGCAATTTCTCGCATCAAAGGCCGGCGCCGTCATCGTTCAGCGGGGCGAAACTGGCGGACATCCTGATACCGCGCTCATCGCTGTTGAAAATCCGACACTGGCATTCTCGGTGGTCGTTCGCCACTTCGCCGCCGCGTCGCACAAGTTTTCACCGGGCATTCATCCGAGTGCGTCGATTGCAAATGATGCGAAACTTGATCCGAATAAAGTTTGTGTCCACGCCGGAGCGGTCATCCAGTCGGGTGCGATCATTGGCGACGGATCCGAGATCGGACCCAACAGCGTCATCGGCGAAGATGTCACTATCGGCAAGGACTGCCATGTCATGGCGAATGTTTCCATTCGCGAGCGCTGCATCATCGGCGACCGCGTTCAGCTCCAGCCTGGCGCGATCATCGGCTCCGACGGATTCGGCTACGAATTTTCACAAGGTCGTCATGTCAAAGTCGATCAAGTCGGCATCGTTGAAATCGGCGATGATGTGGAGATCGGCGCCAACACCACGGTGGATCGCGCGCGATTTGGCAAAACCATCATCGGCGAAGGCACCAAAATCGACAACCTGGTGCAGATTGGCCACAATGTCGTGATCGGCAAACATTGCCTGATCGTTGCGCTCACCGGCATTTCCGGCAGCACGCGCATCGGCGATCATGTCACCATTGCGGGCCAGGTCGGCACAGCCGGCCACATCACCATCGGCGACAAGGCCACCATCACTGCACGCGCGGGAGTCACCACCAGCCTGCCCGGAGGCGAAATTTATGCGGGCCGCCCGGCCAAGCCGTTCAATGAGGAAATGAAGCTCCGCGCGACCGTGCGTCGACTTCCCAAGTTCATCGAACGAATCAAAAAAATCGAGCAACAGCTGTCGCAAGGGTCCGAAGAGAAAGCCTGATGCTTGCCCTGTGGCCCGTGGCTCGCTAACAAAAGGTTGTGCCTGCCAAAGCCAAAGCTCCAGCCGCCAAATCCACGGGTCTCTATGCGGTCATCGGCAGCGACGAGGGCATGGTGCGCGAGCAAGCGCTGAAACTTTACAATCAACTGACTGGCGGATCCGACGATGGTTTCACGCACGAAGTCATCGATGGCATTGCCGACAATTCCGACTCAGCATTCGATATCTGCTCATCGGTCATCCAGTCCCTGCAAACCGTTCCGATGTTTGGCGGCGACAAGGTCGTGTGGCTGCGCAACGCGAATTTTTTCAGCGACTCAGTCACTGGGCGCTCACAGCGGACTGAATCTGGCGTGCGCAATTTGCAGGAATCCCTCGAGTCAGGTCTTCCCGATGGCGTGAAATTCCTTCTCACCGCGCAAGCGGTCGACAAGCGCCGAGCGTTTTGGAAATTCATCGAAAAATCGGCGGAGATCCGCATCCACGACCGCATCGATACCAACCGCGACGACTGGCAGGAGGAGGTGGCTTCGCTTGTGACCAATATGGCGCGCGAACTCGGGCTGCAATTTGAGGACGATGCGCTTGAGTTGTTTGTGATGCTGGCCGGCGAGCAATCGCAACAAATCCGCAGCGAACTGGAAAAACTCGATCTGTTTCTCGGCACGCAACGCCGCACGGTCAGTACCGCCGACGTTCATCAGCTCGTCCCCCTTAGCCGCGAGGCCGCTGTTTTTGAAACGGGCCGCGCGATTCAGCGAGGCGATGCCGCGCAGGCAATCCAACTGGTCGACCATTTGCTCGAGGCCGAGGAATCCGCGATCGGCATCATGCGCGCCTCCATCATCAATACCGTGCGGAACTTGTTTCTTGCGCGGCTCATCATGGATGAATTCAAAGCGCCGTCCACCAGCTACAATGCCTTCACCGCGACGCTCAATCGTCTCCCGGAAATCGACCGTGCATGGCTTCCGCGCAAAAAGGACGGATCAGGCGTGAATGTTTATCCAATCTTTCTCGCCGCAGAGCACGCGAAACATTTCGACGCCGAAAGCCTTCGTCAAGTCATGGAGGCCACACTCAAGGCCGACCAAGCACTGGTCACCACAGGTCTTGATCATCGCCTCATTCTTCACCGACTGATTGTTGAAATCACTGCCGCAAGAAAAGGCTATCCGAAAAACCGCTGACCACCCGCAATTTTGAAGCTCACTCTGCTAACCATTCTCATCGGACTCGCAGCCGGACTGCTTGGTGCTCTCTGCGGAGTTGGTGGCGGGGTCATGATGGTCCCCGCGTTTGTCGGACTGCTTGGCCACCATCACAAGCAGGCTGTGGCAACTTCTTTGGCTGTCGTCATTATTACCGCTATCGCCGCCACAGCCAACAATGCCCGCACGCCTGGCATGATCGATTGGAAAACGGCGATCATTGCGGCAGTTGCTTCCGCTATCGCTGCATGGTTTGGCAGTGATCTCATGCGTTCACTTTCCAATCCAGTGCTCACTCGCATTTTCGGCTGCCTGCTGCTGCTTTTCGGTGCGCGCATGATTTGGAAGGGCTGAAATTTTTATCGAGGCATTCGATAGAATTTTTGAACGCCCACGCTAAGGGGATTCACTTACGCGCGTCCTGCAAATGACGCAGTGATTTTTCGATGCGCAGAGTCGCGATGTGGTCAAAATTGGAAAACGGCCCGTAGTCGGTCGCATCATTTTCAATTTCATGAAAAAACTCATCATCGCCGCCAACCTTGGCCGGATCCGCGTGCTGAAATACCGCGAAGCAGGACTGGATCCCATCGATCAGGAACATCTTTTGGAAGAACCAAGCGAGTCGGGAAAAGAACATGTCCTCTCGGTGCAGGAATGGGTCACCGACAAGGCAGGGCGTTTCAGTCAGGGAAACGCGGCAGAAATGGAAGGCGGCATGTCCTATGGTGAAGAGCACGAGCTCAAAGAGCAAATTGAGCGCAACGCGATGCGGCGCGTTGCCACACGCATCGGCGAAATTGTGCGCGAGGAGGATCATCCGATCTGGGTTCTTGCCGCGCCAAGGTCGATCCTTCCTCGCCTAGAGAGCATGCTGCCAATTGATGCGCGGCAGTCGCTCGAATACACGGTCAGCTCGGATCTGACACGCTGCCCATTGCCTGAGATGGAGGAGCGATTCCTTTGATTCCAAAACCGAGCGCAATGACGATCGACATCGCGCAGATCAAGTGCGTCATCGTCGCCATTTCTAAATTCATCGATTCACCAGCACCGTGATTCACCATGCCCATTGAAGAAAAACTCCACGATCCATGGCTCGTGGCCGCATGGCCTGGCATGAGCGGTGTGGCGATCAGTGCCGGATACTATCTGATGGCAAAACTTGGCATGCATTTGCTCATCGAATTTCCCGCCGCGGAATTTTTTGACCTCGAACACATCGAGGTGAAGGACGGACTCATTGTCAGCCGCAGACTCCCCAGAAGCCGACTGTTTCTTTGGAATGATCCAAACAAACACCACGATCTGATTGTCTTCATCGGCGAGGCGCAGCCTCCAGTCAAAGGCGCGGCGTTTTGCCGTCGGCTCATTGAGGAGGCAAAACTGCTAGGCGTCACGCGTGTCTTCACTTTTGCCGCGATGGCCACGCAAATGCGCCCCAAGAATCCATCACGCGTCTTTGGCGCGGCGATCGAACGCGACACACTCGCGCAGTTCAAACAACTCGACCTCAACCTGCTCGAAAGCGGCACCATCAGTGGACTCAACGGCGTCTTGCTCGGCATGGCTGCGGGCAGCGGGCTTGCGGGCGGATGCCTGCTTGGCGAAATCCCACATGTCTTTTCACAAATTCCTTTTCCCAAAGCATCTCTCGCAGTGCTCGAATTTTTTTCGGTCATGGCTGGAATCGAACTCGACCTCGGCGAACTGCAAACCCACGCGAAAAATGTCGAAAAAACCCTTGAGGACTTCCTCGTTCGGATGGAGCACACGGTGGAGAATATCGAATCCGAACAGCCGCATACTTTGCAAGCAACCACCGAGAGTAATCCCACACGAATCGGCCAGAAGGAGCGTCAAAACATCGAACAGTTGTTCCATGCCGCGCGTGAGGACCGATCGCGCGCCTATGAGCTCAAACAGGAACTCGATCGCTTGGGAGCCTTCGGTGAATTTGAAGACCGATTCTTGGATCTCTTCAAAGAACCCTGAATGCAAAAAAATTGGAAATGGGAAAACGGCAGAAACGAGGCGATTGAGCGCCATTACGCGAATTGTTTCTGGCTTGTATTCATGATCACGACACATAAGATATCAAATTGAACTCGATGAACCGCATCCTCCTTGTCGATGATCATCCGCTTTTGCGCGAAGGGCTCTCCCGGCTGATTTCCGGTGAATCAGGCATGACCCTGTGTGGCACCGCGAGTTCGGTGCAGGAGGCCTTGGCCATGGTTGAGGCTGAAAAACCAAATCTCGTCATCACCGACCTTACGCTTCCAGGACGCAACGGGCTCGAGCTCATCAAGGACCTCGGCGCCACGCATCCGGAAATTCCCACCATCGTGCTCTCAATGCACGACGAGTTGTTTTATGCCGAGCGCGTGTTGCGGGCAGGCGGGCGCGGCTATGTGATGAAAGACGCGCCACCGGATCATTTGCTCAAAGCCATTCGCACAGTTCTCGATGGCGGAGTTTTTGCCAGTCCCGCCGTCACATCCCATTTCCTGCAGGCGCTCTCACCAGGTAGTTCGCAAAGCAAACCAAGCTTTCCACTCGAGCGCCTCACCGACCGCGAAATGGAAGTCTTCGAACTGATCGGCAAAGCCAAAAGCAATCACGACATTGCCTGCCGCTTGGGAATCAGCCCACGCACGCTGGATGCCCACCGCGCCCACATTCGCGAAAAACTTGGGCTCGGTGATGGCAATGAATTGACGCGCTACGCAATCCGCTGGGTGGAAATCGGCATGATCGAAAGTTGAGCGATTGCGCATGCGTGATTTGCGCAATCGATTGGCGGAGATTGCGCGGCAGCAATCATGCACCACACGGATTTCGCGACTCATCCGGATGATCTAGTTTCACCGCATCATGAGTTTGGTGAAGTGCCCACAAATTGCCGCGCTGCTGGCCATTGTTTGCTTCGGCTCGTCCTGCAAAGACAGCGCGGCTCGCATGGGCAAGGGTTTCAGGCTTCCCGAAGGTAATGCAGAAAAGGGACGCCTGGCATTCCAACAGCTGAATTGTCATCATTGTCATGCAGTGGCTGAGGTTGATCTGCCCAAACCCACGGCCGCGCCCGAAGTGCAATTCGAACTAGGTGGCGAGGTTCGGCGCGTGAAGTCCTATGGCGAACTCGTCACCGCCATCATCCAACCGCAACACGGAGTCGCCCCCGCTTACTTTGGACGCACCAAGCCAGACTCGAAAGAAAACCTCTCACCGATGCCATCTTTCAACGACGCGATGAGTGTCACGCAGTTGATCGACATCGTCACCTTCCTCCATTCGCACTACCGCAAGTCAGCGCCGCCCGGTTCTGTCTATCCCTATTACATTCCGTGAAAACTCCATTCTACGACCTCACTTTCCTCCAACACCACCGCCGATCCAATGGATCCGTTCTTTCAAATCGTCCAAGCGGCATAGGTAATTACCCTAAGACCCATACGCAATTTCACCTACGCGCGATCCGCCAAAGCTCGAATGGTCAGGAAAGCCCAGCCAAGTACACTGGGTCTGCAATCGATGATGTCGGTGAGACACGCTCCATGACTCCTTTGTTGCAAAACTGAAAACCATCTCCCCCCGATGCGACTGGAAGGATCAAAAATCCACCGGTCAAAACCAGCGGCTGTGGCGGCATTCCGTCACAGCCGTTTGTTTTTGGATTCACTCATTTCAGAGCGTCGGTGCGATGCCTTCCACGGCATCTGTGAAGCAGGCGAACTCAGGCCGCCAACTGCTAGCGATCAACTTGGCATTGGAAACGCTCTTGTGCGTCCATCCGCGTTTGCGATCGAGATCACGCGGGCCACTCGGCGGCAGAGGGTGATTGAATTTTTTTGCGAGCAATTCATAACACTCCAGCTGCGTGAGCGGCATTGAATCGCAAACATTGAAAATTTCGCCGCCAATGCCAGCTGTTGCCAAATGCAGGATCGCGCGCGCCGCGTCATCGCGATGAATCTGATTGAGATAACGCCGTCCATCTTCTTCGATCACCGCCTCGCCCGATAAAAATTTTCGCAAAATCACACTGCGACCCGGCCCGTAAATCCCCGCCAAACGCGCAACAATGCCACCGGCATTCAGCGTGATGCGCTCAGCCTCCAACAACAAGCGGCCCGTCTCACGATCCGGCTCGCTCGCGCTTTCCTCGGTCACCACCGACCCATCCGTTTGCGAATACACCGAGGTGCTCGAAGTGAACAAAATCGGAACACCGGGAAATTTTCCCGTCAGGTTGCGGCAACCATCCACATACACCCGTTGATATGCCTCAGCGCCGCCACGACCGGATGCGGCGCAGTGGATGATCAAATCGGCATCCGGCAAACGATCCACCGCCGCACTGTCCGACACATCACAGGCATGGGAATCATCGCCACCAGAGAGCGAAAACGCCTGAACCTCATGCCCTGACGCGCGAAACACCCGCGCGATCTC
>JBEEOX010000085.1:0-6940 GCA_041191425.1 Verrucomicrobiota bacterium
GCGAAACATAATCAGTGAAACCACAAACGCTGCCCGCATCGGTGAGCGATGTTTCAAAGCGCAGCAGTTTCGCCAAAGCCTCACGATTGCCGTAATCCGTCGCCACACCCTCTTTGAAAAAGCGGTCGAACTTGCGGTAAAATCCGCGGAATTTTTCAGGATCTGCCTCCGCTTCTTTTTCAAACATCTTGATCACGCGCTTGCTGATCACGCCGCCCAATTTGCGTATGAGCGCGCTGTCCTGCATCGTCTCGCGCGAGATGTTGAGCGGGATGTCGGCGCTATCGACCACGCCCTTCATGAAGCGCATCCAATCGGGCAACAGGTCCTTCGGCGCGGGATCGATCAGCACCTTGCGGCTATAGAGTGCCACGCCGCACTCAGTTTTGTTGAAACCCATGCGCTCGGGGTTTTCGGTCGGCGAGAAGAGCAAGGCGTTGATCGTGATCGGCGCGTCGGCACTGAAATGGAGTCGATACGAAGGCTCGTCCCATGCCTTGCAGGCAAATTGGTAAAACGCCTTGTACTGCTCGTCGCTGACCTCGGACTTGTTCTTCAACCACAGCGCCTCGACCTCGTTTATCCGCTTGCCATTGAGCAAAATCGGGAAACCAACAAAGTTGCTGTAGGTCTCGATGAGATGCTTGACCCGCGACTCGGTCGCGTACTCAGCGCAATCCTCTTTCAGGTGCATGACGATCTTTGCGCCGCGTTGCTGACCCGGCGAGTCGGCAATTTCATAACCGCTCGTGCCATCGCTGATCCACACCAGCTCACCGCCATCGGCTCGCCAACTCCGCGAGTGCACACTCACTTTATCGGCCACCATGAATGCGGAATAAAACCCGACGCCGAACTGGCCGATCATGTTCGATGGTGATCCACCACTTTCTTTCACCGCTTTGAGAAATGCCTTGGTGCCCGAGTGCGCGATGGTGCCGAGATTTTGCACCAACTCATCATGCGTCATGCCAATGCCATGATCGGCAATGGTCAGGGTCTTAGCCTCCTCATCGGTCGTGATGTGAATCTCGAGCGGCAGATCGGCCTGATGAATGTTCTTCTCGGTCGACTCGAGGTGGCGAAGCTTCTCCATCGCGTCGGAGGCATTCGAAATCAACTCGCGCAGGAAGATCTCCTTATCGGTGTACAGCGAGTGAACGACCAGATCGAGCAACTGCTTGATCTCGGCTTGAAAGGTGTGTTTTTCGGCTGTCGATGTGCTCATGGATTGATCAAATTGATTGGGAAACGGCGCGCAAGATACGCAGGAATGCGAATCTGTCAAAATCCGATGCAGGGCCCGATCCAGACCCGATCTAACAGCCCAAAAATCCCTTTTTACTACCTCGCCCGAAAGGAATTCTGTCGCCCTAGGGCCGAAAATTGCGCAAACCGATGACGCCTAGACCGACTGCGCCAACTGATTCCATGAGCACCTCGAAGTTTTCACTGCCCAAGGACGGGTCCGACACCCGCCAGCTTTGGTCGTGGATTTCATTCGATGTGGCCAACCAGTCCTTCACCCTGCTGATCAACACCCTGCTCTTTCCGATCTTTCTTTCGCAGGTGATCGTTCAAAACGACTCGATCGACGACCGCGTCTGGGCGCTTGCCTTCGGCACAAGCATGCTCATCACCGCGATCTTTTCTCCCATTGCTGGCGCGATGGCCGATGAGCGCGCCTGCAAGAAAAAATGGATGGTCGGCACAGGCCTATCATGCAGCGTTCTCACCTGCGCGCTCGCGCTCGTGGATAGCGGCAATCTCTGGCTCGCGCTGCTGCTATACATTCCCGCCAACTTTGCATTTTCGATCGGCGAAAATTTCCTCGCCAGTTTTTTGCCCTCACTCGCGCGCCGCGAGCAGGTCGGTCGCGTCAGCGGATTCTCGTGGGCCTGCGCCTACACCGCGGCGCTGCTTTTGCTCATCATCACCGCCATCCTGATGATCGCCTGCGGTCTTCAAGCGGTGGAAAGTTGGCGGCCGTTTTTTGTTTTTGCCGGACTCTGGTTTGCCGCGTTCACGATTCCGACAATCCTGTGGCTGAAAGAGCCGCCGATTGCTGAAAGCGATCTGCCCCGAAAAAATCTGATCATCGCCGGGTTTAGCCGACTCGTCGACTCGCTTCGCCACATCGGCCAACACCGCGATCTCGCGCTGCTGATGATTGCCTCGCTGTTTTATGGCACAGGCATGACGGTGATTGTTTTTTACGCGAGCAAACTGGCCGAGGAGTTTGGCTTCACACAGGTGAAACTGGTGCTGTTCGTCGCAGTGATCACGGTCTCCGGCGTGATTGGCACCATCGTCCCAACGCTTTTCCAAGACCGCATTGGCCATCGCCGCTCAATTCTCATTTTCACCACGCTCTGGTTGCTCACGGCTCTTGGATTTGCGGGCTACTCGGCACTGCACGGCGCCCACCTCGCACAACACCCGCAAAGTGCGTTTCCCGTTTGGCCGCTCTGGCTCATCGGCAATCTGCTTGGCTTCGGCCTCGGCTCACTCGGCTCAGCCAACCGCGCCTTCGTCAGCTACCTCACTCCACCCGGCCGCGAGGCGGAAACTTTCGGCATCTGGGGACTCGTCTGGAAAATCACCGCCATCACCACTTTCCCCTTCGCATGGGTCAAGGATGTGCTCGGCACCACCGAAGCCCTGCTCGTCCTCGCGGCATTTGTCGCGGTCGGCATCGTGCTCAGCATCTTCATCAATGAAAAACGCGGCGCCCTCGCGCGCAATGCCTGAGCCCGCTCACTCGAGCCGTAGAAATTCACGCGCCGCTGTCCGGATGCGCGCGACCTCTTCAGGATCCCGCGCCGCCTTACCCTCGTAGGCCCACACGGTACCAGGCCATGCTGGATCGTCGGAACGACGGCCAACCACATGGATGTGCATCTGCCTCACCATGTTGCCTATGCAGCCGACATTGAGTTTCTCGAGTTGAAAATACTCAGACACAAATTGCGATACGCCACGGATCAAGCCCATCACCTCAGCATATCGCGCTTCATCCAGCTGATGCAAATCCTCCACCCCCTCGGCCACCTCGGGCACGATCAGAATCCACGGAAAAGAGGCATGATCCTTCAACAAAACCCGGCATCTGTCTTTTCGCCCAAGCTCGAAAGTCCCTTTCTCCAAGCGCGGATGCAGTTGAAATTCCATGAAACAACCGAATCATCAGGGTTCCTCCGTGGCAATCTTTAATATTCCAAATTTCCGATTGCAGGAATCCGAATCGCGCTTATTTTGAAATCCATGAAGACCACGATTGATATTCCTGAAAAACTCCTCGCCGAAACCATGCGCTTCACCGGCGCCAAGACCAAACGCGAAGCGGTGGTGGACGCGCTGGAGGAATTTAGCCGCCTTCGTAAAGTCGAAAGCCTGTTTGCCGCTGCCGGAACCTTTCCCAATCTGATCTCAAACGATGAGCTAGAAGCCGGCGATATGGAATATGAAGAACGCATGAACCGCAGATGGAAAGGCAAGGCATGAGGATACTGATCGATAGCTCTTGCTGGATCGACTTTCTGCGTGAAGGGGCTGAGAAACACCAACGGATTTGCAATGCCATACGCAACCGCACAGCCATGCTTTGTCCCGTTGTCTGGGTTGAACTCTCAAGTGGGCTTCGTGGCAAACGAGAGCGTCAAGCTCTCGCCAACATCAAGGATTCTTGCGGATGGCTCGATATCGACCATCAAACATGGAACATGGCAGCAGAGCTCCGAGGAATGGCGCGTCAAAAGGGGCTTAATTGCCCATTGGCTGACGTGTTGGTGGTTGCTTGTGCAAAGCGACATGTCGCTGAAGTGATGCACCGAGACAAACATTTCGACGCGCTGATGAAGTTGGCACTTTCTTAAAGTGACATACTCTCTCGCAAATCTGATTGATCGCCCCCTCCCCCAGCCTTGCGGAAAGCGCATTTACCGCTAAGGTGTCACCACACATGGATTTCCAACTCACCAGCGACTATCGGCCCATGGGCGATCAGGCGCAGGCGATTGAAAAACTTTCGAAATCCATCGCCGCGGGCAACAAGCACCAAACGCTTCTCGGTGTCACGGGTTCGGGCAAAACATTTACCATGGCGAATCTTATCGCGCGGCAAAACCGCCCGGCGCTGATCATGAGCCACAACAAAACGCTCGCCGCCCAACTCTACTCGGAGTTCAAAAATTTTTTTCCGCACAACGCGGTGGAGTACTTCGTTTCTTACTTCGATTACTATCAACCCGAGGCCTACATCCCGCGCAGTGACACCTACATCGAAAAGGATTCATCGATCAACGATGAGATCGAGCGCCTGCGACTCTCGACGATGGGATCGCTGATCACGCGCCACGACACGATCGTCGTTGCATCAGTCTCCTGCATCTACGGCCTCGGATCGCCCGAGGATTATGAAAACATGATGCTACCCATCCGCGTCGGACAAAAGCTCACCCGCGCGGAGTTTCTCGACTCGATCATCGGCATGCTTTTCGAGCGCGATGATTTCAAGTTCGGCCGCGGCCAGTTTCGTGTTCGCGGCGATGTGGTGGAAGTTCATCCGGCTTACCTCGAGGAAACCGCGATCCGCGTCGAGTTCTTCGACGACGAAGTCGAACGCCTCACCAGCATCCACACGCTCACCGGTCGCACGATCGAACGCCTCGAATCACACACCTTTTTCCCCGCCAAACAATTCGTCACGCCCGGCGACAAAATGAAAACCGCCACGCGCGCGATCCGCGACGAACTCGAACAACAGGTCGCCCAATTCGAAAAGGAAGGAAAACTCCTCGAAGCCCAGCGCATCCGGATGCGGACGGAATACGACTTGGAAATGATGGCGGAAATGGGCTTCTGCCAAGGCATCGAAAACTACTCGCGCCACCTCACTGGACGCGAACCCGGCGCCAAACCCCACACGCTGCTGGATTTCTTTCCCGACGATTTCCTGCTGCTCATCGATGAAAGCCACGCGACGATCCCACAAGTCGGCGGCATGTACGAAGGCGACAAAAGCCGCAAGACCGTTCTCGTCGAACACGGCTTCCGCCTGCCCAGCGCCCTCGACAACCGTCCGCTGCGCTTCGAGGAATTCATGCAATCGACCGGCCAAAGGGTCTATGTCTCCGCCACCCCTGGCCCCTTCGAAATCATCAACTCGCGCCCGGAAAACCAAACCTACATCCCGGTGAAATCCGCCGACAAAGGCGCATCGCCCGCGCTGAAAAAAGTCCGCGTGAAACCGAGCGGCAACGATGAACCAATCGAATCTTTCAACCCCACCAAAGCCGGCACGCCACTCGTCGTCGAACAAATCATCCGCCCAACCGGCCTCATCGACCCGATCATCACGCTGCGCCCGCTAAAAGGGCAGATCGACGAAACCATCGAACTCTGCCGCCAACGCGTCGAACGCCACGAACGCGTGCTGATCACTACCCTCACAAAAAAAACCGCCGAAGATCTCAGCGAGTACCTCGCCGGCACCGGCCTCAAGGTTCGCTACATCCACGCCGATATCGACACCGTCGAGCGCGTCGAGATCCTCCGCCAACTCCGCGCCGCAGCAATCGATGTGCTGGTGGGCATCAACCTCCTGCGCGAAGGACTCGACCTACCTGAGGTCTCGCTCGTGTGCATCCTCGATGCCGACAAGGAGGGCTTCCTGCGCAATGAAACCTCGCTCATCCAGACAGCCGGTCGCGCTGCCCGCCATGTCGCCGGCGAATGCGTGCTGTTCTGCGACAAGGTCACCGATTCGATCCAAGCCCTGCTCGACACGACCGCCTACCGCCGCAGCCGCCAGCAAGCCCACAACGAAGCCCACGGCATTACCCCGCAAAGCGTGAAACGCGCGGTGCAGGAAAGTTTGCAGACCAGCGAATTTATCGAATCCTCAACAGACGGAACATTCGTCGCCGAAGATGAGTCGACCTACGACAAACATCGTAGCATCGCCGAACTCGAGGAACAAATGCGCGCCGCATCGGCACGACTCGAATTCGAACGCGCCGCCCATCTCCGCGATCAGATTGCCGCCCTCAAGGGACAAACGGACGAAATTTCCAAACCCTCACCCAAGGCGCTCAAATACCCAAGCGCGCGCAAATCTGCGAAACGCCGATCATCCACTTGACCGCACGTCATCACCCCACAAGGCTCTCACTGTGTTCACCATCAAACCCGACCGCCCCTACTTCGAAGCTTGGCTTCGCAGGACGAAGCGTCAGTTCGCTGTCAGCGGTCGGCTTACCCAAACCGCTACCCTGCTCGCCGCCCAAGGCGATGGCACCACCGAGGAATGGGCTGCCAAACTTCGCACCATGATGAGCGGTCGCGAAATTCCCTCCATCGAGTTGCTGACCCGTATCGACGCGCTGATCGCCATTCCGAGCAAACCGACCCCACCCACTTTCGTTCAAGCGTCGCTTTTCTAGAGCAGGGTTTCGCAGACCAGATTGAGTGGAAAAATTCAAATTTCCCCAGCCACTGCTTCGAAAAAAATGGATGGAAATGGATGGAAATGGAGGTAATCTGCCTCCCAGCCCATGCTTCCACCTCTTTTCCAACCCTCGAACGAGACTCTTCGTTTGATTGCATCGATCGATGAATTCAAGGGCGAATGGCGGGTCGTCGAGAGGATAGAGCCGGAGCGCCTGACCTCCCTTCGGAGAGTCGCAACCATCGAGAGCATCGGTTCGTCCACGCGGATCGAGGGCTCGAAGCTCAGCGACCGCGAAGTCGAGACCCTGCTCGGCAATCTTCAAACCGAATCATTCCGTTCACGCGACGAGGAGGAAGTGGCCGGATATGCCTATGCCATGGAAACGATCCATGCTGCATGGACTGACATGCCAGTCACGGAAAACATCGTCCTCCAACTTCATCGCGACTTGCTCCGCTACAGCAGCAAGGACGAGCGTCATCGTGGCGA
>JBEEOX010000086.1:0-6939 GCA_041191425.1 Verrucomicrobiota bacterium
AGGAACTAGTCGGCCACCTTATCCAACTCGCCGCCGCAAGAAAGGTCGCACCAAAGAAATTCATCGCCGATATGCGCCGCTCTGGCCGCATTTCCTCGATCCGCAGCTCGATGATCATCGGCAAGGCGATTGACTTTCTCGTCGAGCACGCCGATGTTGTGGAATCGGCGGAAGCTACACTCGCCGAAGCGTAAACATGACCATCCATCCGACATCCATGAGCACATCCCCCCGCAACAGCTACTATGTCCCCGTCGTCATCGAACAGGATGGCCGCGGCGAACGCTCGTTCGACATCTACTCGCGCCTGCTCAAGGACCGCATCATTTTCATCGGCACGCCGATCGATGATTTTGTCGCGAACTCGGTGATCGCTCAGTTGCTCTTCCTGCAAATGCAGGATCCGAAAAAAGACATTCACATTTACATCAACTCACCGGGCGGATCGGTCACTGCCGGGCTTGCGATGTACGACACGATGCAGTTTCTCACCTGCGATGTGAACACCTACTGCATTGGCATCGCGGCCTCGATGGGTTCGGTGCTGCTCACCGCAGGCACCAAGGGCAAGCGCTTCTGCCTGCCGAACTCGCATGTGATGATTCACCAAGTTTCCGGCGGCGCACAAGGCACGGCTTCCGATGTCGAACGCACGATCGGCTTCATGTTCAACCTCAAGAAACGCCTCAACGGCATTCTCGCCAAACACACCGGCAAGACGGTCGAGCAGGTCGAGCACGATTCGGATCGCGACAATTACATGACCGCCGAGGAGTCGGTGGCCTACGGCCTCGTCGACAAGGTCCTCGAAAGCCGCAAGCAACTCCCCGATGCCGTCGCCGCTCTGGCCGATGGCAAGTCGGGCGAAAGCTGAGAACCCCAACACACCCAAACCGATGGCCCGCGCCTCCAATCTCACCATGTGCTCGTTCTGTGGAAAGAGCCACTCGGAGGTCAAAAAACTCATTGCCGGCCCGGGCGTTTACATCTGCAACGAATGCGTCGGAGTTTGCTCGGACATCCTTGATAAGGAGCTTCGCGGTGCTCCCAAGAAAGGCAAAGGCAAGGGGCTCAAATCTGCCCTCGGCATCCCTTCGCCCGCATCCATCCTCGAGCACCTCAACTCATTTGTGATCGGCCAAGAGGAAGCGAAGAAAATCCTCTCGGTCGCGGTCTACAACCACTACCAGCGCCTCAATCAGGATCAAGCCCGCCTCAGTGACGAGTTCAAGGATGTGGAAATCGAAAAATCCAACATCCTCCTGCTCGGCCCAACGGGATCAGGAAAAACTCTGCTCGCCCGCACCCTTGCGCGCGTGCTCGATGTCCCCTTCTGCATCGTCGATGCCACCACGCTCACCGAAGCAGGCTATGTCGGCGAGGATGTGGAAAACATCATTCTGCGACTCCTCCAAGCCGCCGACTTCGATGTCGCCCGCGCGGAACGCGGCATCATCTATGTCGATGAAATCGACAAGATCGGGCGCAAAACGGAAAATGTTTCAATCACTCGCGATGTCTCCGGTGAAGGCGTGCAACAGGCGCTCCTCAAAATTCTTGAAGGCACGATTTGCAGCGTTCCACCCCAAGGTGGTCGCAAGCACCCGCAGCAGGAATACATCCAGGTCAACACCGAGAAAATTTTGTTCATCGTCGGCGGTGCCTTCGTTGGCCTCGAGGACATCATCCGCCGCCGACTCGGCAGCAACACTTTAGGATTCCATGCCGGCAAGTCCACTGGAAACAAACAAGCGGATGAAGACGAAAACTCCATCCTCTGCCGCGTGCAGCCCGAGGATCTGCTTCACTTCGGACTCATTCCCGAATTCATCGGCCGTCTGCCAGTGATCTCCGCGCTTCGCAAACTCACCGAGGATGAGCTCGTCCAAATCCTCACCGAGCCGCGCAATGCGCTTACCAAGCAATATGCCAAGCAGCTCGCGATGAATGGTGTAAAACTCAAGATCACGCCCGAGGCCCTTCGCGCTCTCGCCGAAGAAGCCGTCCGCCGTGGCACCGGCGCCCGCGCTTTGCGCTCGATCTTCGAGAAGATGATGCTCGATGTGATGTTCGAAATCCCCTCACGCGGCGACATCGACCAGGTGACAATCAACGAGCAAACCGTCAACGGCGAAGAAGTACCCGTGCTGCGCCGCAAACGTAGCGATCAGGACGCGGCATGATCGACATGGCGCGGGGTTTAGAGGTTATTCGTTAGAAGTTATTGGAAGCACCTAGAGAAGCAGCCTCTTCATTCCCTTCCACTTCAATGTTGGATGACCCTCCGCCTTCTTCTCTGGACTCTTGATTCTGGATTCTTGATTCCAAATCTCACATCCCCGGCAATCCTTTGCGAATGCGCTCGGAGAAATCAAGCGCCTGATCCGCCGCTTTGGCTTTTTCATTCACCCTCGAGATGCGCTTGAGCTCGGAAAAAGGCAACGACCGATCAAGTTGACCACGGTCGTAAAGCAACTCGTCGCCGAAGCCGTTGACGATGAGCCGCCAATCAAGCGGCAGTCGATCCGAGGCGAGCTTCTGCTTGCGAATGGCTGTAGTGCAGTTGTTGGCAACGGCATTGTACCAGCGAGGATTCTCATGCAACTCGTTGACCGTACGCACATACTCCAAAAAACTTTCACGCGCTCCTTTGAGTCCGAGATGATAAAGATAAACATCTTCGCCACTGCGGTAATTTGACCTCACACGGATCACATCGCGCTCGTCGGCGACCACATAAAACAATTCGAAACGTCGATACAATCCGCCCAATGCGGAATACGACTCACCCTTTTCCGGGCGAGTCTCGATGCTAAAACAAACGCGTCCGTCATCGCCAAAATCGTAGGAAAAAATCGGATGCGCCATGTAGGGCGAACCCCAGTAGTTGATGAAAACATCCATGCCGCGAAGCTTGCGAAGGTCGACTTTTCGCAACTCGTATCGAGGGGTAAAATCCTCGGTGCTGCGGTAATCGAAATTGCGAAGGTTGTGGATGGTCGCAATGTCGCCATCGAGTTTGATGTGCGATGTCAATGCCACCTCAGGCTTCCAATCGCGATGCTGACGCGCGGGAATCGACGACCACCAGGCGCCAACCAAGCCTACCGCGAGAATGACACCGAGAATGGTCAGCCAACGCGGTCGGATGAGCACGCTCCACAGAATGATGAGCAAACCAAACACACCAGCGGCCCAAGGCCTGATTTCCACCAGAGGAAAATCAAACCACAAGGCACCGAAGGCCCACAGCGAGGCAAACAACAGCAGAATGGTGAGAATCAGGCGACCCATCCAGCCGCCGATTCGGCAAATCAGGCATTTCATTTTTCAGGAAAATCCAAACCATTGACTGATTCACGAGGCCTTGACCGCGTCCCACATTTCCGACCACAGCGCGAGGGCGTCGCCGAGATCATCGATCGGCTCGCATTTGGCAAAGACTTCTTCGCTTGGGAACAAGACTTCATTGCTGCGGAAATCCTCACTCAACATCGTGTAGGCCGATTGGTTGGGTGCACGATAGGCGATGTATTCCATGTTCTTTGCCGCAACCCTTGGGTCGGTCAGGAAATCAATGAAGCGATGTGCCAAATCCACAGCCTGCGAGTCCTTGAAGATACAAAGGTCATCGCAGCTGAAGGCCGTACCCTCTTCAGGGATTTTCACCACGATGTCCGCGTTGTCCTCAGCCACCTGCAGCAAGTCGCCAGCATAGCCTTGAACGAGATGGAATTCGCCGGATGAAATGCCGCTCTTGTACTGCTCGCTGTCGAACTTCGCGATGTTCTTTTTCCAACGAATCACCACATCACGCGCTTGGGCAAGCTGCGCGGGATCCTTCGAATTCAATGAAAATCCGAGCGAGCGCAAAGCGGCACCAAGCACTTCTCGCATGTCATCAAGCAAAGTGACACGGCCTTTCAAATCGCCACGATCGAACATCCGATAAGACGACTCCGCATTGCCCACCTTGCTCGCAAGCCATGCCATGCAGGTTGGCGCCATCATGTACGGCACCGAGTGTTTCATCTCGAAATCAAGCGCACGCTTGAGATAAGCGGAATCGACATGTTTGAGGTTGGGCAATTTGGCATGATCCAACTGAAGCAGCTTGCCCTCGTTCGCCAGGGTTTTGACCATGTACGATGTCGGCATCAGCACATCATACCCGGTTGCCCCCGCGCTAAGCTTCGCATGCATCGACTCATTGGAATCAAAGGTGTCGATCACCAAGCGACATCCCTGCGCCTGCTCGAATTCAACAACCAAGTCAGGATCGATGTAGTCGGCCCAGGTGTAAACTTTGAGCTCCGGGAGTCGGGACCTGTTGCAGTTGGTAAGAAATCCCGCGGCGAGCGCGGCCGATGAGGTGGCAAGGAAATGACGGCGCTTGAGTTTCATGACCCACTAGATCAACCACAATTGTGGCGTTTTGCCCACAGGAAACTTGTGCGATGACCCAAACCCGGCGCGCCCACTCAGCAAGCTTGCGGCGCGAGCGACTGACGCTAAATTTGATGCGATGAACGCACCCACGGAATCAAGGCATACACGCAGATCCACCATCCCATGGCAGGCCAAGCTCAGCATCGCTATCATCTGCGGAGCTATATTCGTGGGCGCGGTTTTTTATGGCATGATCCGCAGCTACCTGCACAGCGACGCCTTTCGCCGCCTACTCTCCGAGAAGGCGAGTCAGGCGATCGGCACGACGGGTGAATTTGGCGCGTTCCGTTGGGATGGATTCGCTCTCGAAAGCGCGAGCTTCAGCGCAAGCGGCGAGGGGTCACTGCGCTCATTGCAAATGGAAGGTCTGCACACCGAGGTCGGTCTTGGTGGATTGAAAAATGGCGTTTGGGAAATCAACGGCTCAAAAATTCAAAGACTCTCAACAAGTTTCGATTTCAACCAAATCGCAATCGAACCTACAACCGATGCGACTGCATCAACATCGAATCCTCCCACCCAATTTCCAGAGACCTCATCAAGCCGTACTTGGCTGCCGCGCGAAGTGAAATTCGACGGACTGCAAATTGCGAATGCAACGATCGACGCAAAATTCGGCGACACGCAACTTGCAGTTAGCAACCTGCGCGTCGACCTTAAATCATTCGGTCGCAATGGTCACGCCGCCGAGATGAGTGGTGGCACCATTGAGATGGCAGACAAAAAATTTCCTGCCGCCCACATCGATCGGATCAACCTCAAGCGCCAGGATGATCGGATTTTTCTCAATCAATTGCAGCTCAGCGCATGGGACAATGCGCGGGTCGAAGCCAGCGGCGAAGTCGATCGCAGCAGCGGACGACATTCGATCGAGGGTAGCGTCAGCGGCGTGAAATGCTCCGATGTGCTAAGCGGCGATTGGCTCAAGCGTCTCAGTGGTGATCTCGAGACCACATTCAGCTGCCACAACCATTCGGGTCCGACCGTGGCCAGTGGCAAGCTCGTGCTCAAAAACGGAACTCTCACCGCATTTCCCGCGCTCGATGCGCTTGCCACATTCACCAACATCCGCCGCTTTCGATCGCTTGCCTTCAACGATGCCCACAGCGATTGGCAATGGCAGGACGGTCGTCTCATTCTTGATAATCTCGTGATCGCCAGCGATGGCGCGATCCGCGCCGAAGGGAACATCACCATCGACGGCGAAAATCTCGACGGTCAGCTGAAAATCGGACTCCCAACCGAAGTCATTACCAAACTTCCGAGCGCCGCCAGCAACGTGTTCAACATCAACGAACGCGGCATGAGTTGGGCATCGGTGCGCATCACAGGCACCACCAAAAATCCGAAGGAGGATCTCAGTGGCAGACTCATGGGAGCCGCTGTTGGCGCAGCGGCGGCACAACTCATCGGTCAACTGCAACAAGGCATCCCCGAGGCAGAAGAAAATGCGGCAGCTGCCGCTGAGGAAATCATCAACGCGGAAAAACCCCTCGAAAAAGGCCTCGAAGTTATTTTGGAAAATAGCGATGGCGCGCGCAACCTACTGAAAGGTCTGTTAGAAAAACTTCCCGTCGAGAAGTGAGCGTCCACCTCTGCTTACCTGTAGTTTGATTGAATAAATTTCCTCGCGGATCGGTTTAATCAGGCAATTGGCATAACCGCCAAAAAATCCGCCTGTTTCCGTGAAGTTAAATCATGTCCATACCCGTCATTGCAAACGCTCGGCCTTTTCGCTGATCGAAATGGTGGTGGTCATCGCCATCCTTCTCACCCTCGCCACTGCAGGCGCGCAATTGCTGGGAACCACCGATGTGCAAACCCGCAAGGCGGGCACTGATCTCGTCACCAACCTCGTCGAAAAAGCTCGCAGCACAGCGATCACTTCACGACGCCATGTCATTCTCGCGATGGCTGAGGCTGGCGATCTTCCCTACAGCGACGAGCGCTGCCGCCTTGGAATTTTCAAAGTCGATGCGTGGCCAGATCCAGTGGATGGAGAAATCATCCATGCAAATCAAGTGGGTCGTTGGCGTGCACTTGAGCGCGGACTCACCATCAGCGGAGGCGAGATTGAAAATCATGACAACCCACTCGAATCAACGGAGCTGAGCATCGAGTACGGCAATAAGCCAAAAACCCGCAACGCGAAAGTCCACGCCATCGCTTTCAACCCACGCGGAGGGATCATTTACCCGATCAGTGCGAATCCAATCGTGTTGCGCGTCGCGGCTTGCAGCTACCGCAACGGCAAAGCCGTCCCAAGGTTGGACGCAAATGGCGGCACGAACTTGGAACAGAAAATCAAAATCGGCCGTGTCACCGCGCGTGCCTACCGCATCAACGAATGAAAGCCGCCAAAGCACATGCTCTATTTCGCTCCGGATCGACGCTGGTCGAATCGAGCATCGCGATGGGCATCCTCGCCGTGGCAGTGCCGCTAGTCTTCGGCAGCATGGCCGAATCTGGAAAAAGCGGCGCATCCGCAGA
>JBEEOX010000087.1:0-6938 GCA_041191425.1 Verrucomicrobiota bacterium
CCGGCATTGCCGTGGCTGAGGCCTTGCGCGCGCGAGGGCATGAGGCGCGGCTTTTGATTTCCGAGAAAAAGGTCGATGCCGAGGCCTCGGCCAAGTACCCGCACTTGAATTTCGAGAGCGTGCCGGCGGTGGCCAAGCCCGCGACTTTCTCGCCGCGGATGCTGCCGTTTTTGTGGAAACTTTGGGGTTCGATTCGCCGCTGTCGCAGGATTTTGCGCGACTTCGGGGCTGACGCAGTCCTGGGCATGGGCGGCTTCACCTCGTTGCCGCCGGTGTATGCCGGTCACAAGCTCGGCCTCAAAACTTTCGTTCACGATTCCAACGCGCGCCCAGGCAGAGCCAATGTCCTGACCAGTCGTTTTTGCACGCAGGTGTTTCTTGGTCTCGATGCGGCCAAAAATTTCTTCGGTGACCGCGCCACCGTGCTCACCGGAACGCCCATGCGACCTGAGATCAAGTCGCGTCCCACGCGTGCAGAGGCCGCAGTGCTCTTTGGTTTGGATCCACAAAAAACGACGATCCTCGTGACCGGTGGAAGCCAAGGCGCGCGGCGCTTGAATGAGCTTTGCGCGGGTGCGGCGGCGAAGTTTCCTGATGGCATCCAGTTCCTTCACATCGCCGGCGCGCTGGATTTCGATCGTGTTTCGAAAATTGTCGGATCGCGCGCAAATTACCGGGTGCTGGGCTTTTGTGATCAAATGCCCGCTGCCTACGCCGTGGCCGATCTTATCATTTCTCGTTCGGGGGCATCGAGCCTGACCGAGATTTCCGTCGTGGGTCTGCCCTCCATTCTCGTGCCTTATCCCTACGCGGCTGACGATCATCAGACGCGCAATGCCGAGGTCTTCGAGCGCGCGGGCGCGGCAAAACTCGTGCAAGAGCGCGACCTCGATGAAGGAAAACTCGCCGCGCTGGCACTTTCGATTTTGAATGCCCCCGCAACCTCCGAGCGAATGACCGCTGCCGCGCGATCGCTTGCCATTTCCGATGCGGCCGAGCGGGTTTGCAATGCGATCGAGACTACATTTTCAAATTCATGAAAGAACTGAGTCAGCGCCTGATGGATCCACAGATGCCGCTGCGCGTGCACCTGATCGGTGTCGCGGGTTCAGGCATGAGCGGATTGGCGCTCTTGCTCATGGGCATGGGTCATCGCGTGAGCGGATCCGACCGAGTCACCACGGCCGAAACCGAGCGCATGCAGCGCGAGGGTTTGATGTTTTCCTCGCCGCACACAGCCGAGGCGGTGAAGGATGCGGACATCGTTGTTTATTCTTCGGCGATTCGCCCGGATAATCCTTCCTACGCCGCTGCAAGCGCTGCGGGCATTCCCTTGTTTCGTCGCGCCGAATGCCTTGCGGCGATTTTGCACACACGCAAGGGGGTCCTAGTTTCAGGCACTCATGGCAAGACGACCACTTCATCGATGACCGCCCATGTCCTGCGTGAAGCGGGTCTGCAGCCGAGTCACTATGTTGGAGCGGAAATTCCGATTCTTGGTACCAATGCCAAGTGGTCGCAGGATGGCGAGTACATGGTCGCCGAGGGTGATGAAAGCGATGGCACGCTCGCAATCTATCAACCCGAGCACGCGGTAATTCTCAACATCGAGGCTGAGCATTTGGATTTCTATCGTGACCTTGATCACATCCGCGAAGTGTTCACAAAAATGTCGGATCAAACCCGCGGCTCGCTGGTCTATTGCGCCGAGGATCCAGTGGCGCGAGAGCTTTGTGGCAAGCGTCCCAACGCGATTTCCTACGGTTGGGCCGATGCCGATTTCGTGGCGAGCGATGTGCGCGACTTGCGTGGCTCATCAGCATTCACCGTCACCAAGCGTGGCAAGGTGCTGGGCGACATCGAGCTCGGCATTCCGGGCCGTCACAATGTTCTTAACGCGCTCGCAGCGGTTGCGCTGGCCGATGCCTGTGGCGCGGAATTCTCTCTGGTCTCCCGTGCGCTTGCCGCCTTTGCCGGCGCGAAGAGGCGATTCGAAACACGCTATCTGTCGGCGAATTTCCGCATCGTCGATGATTATGGTCATCACCCGTCCGAGCTTGCCGCCACGCTGCAAACCGCACGTTCGCTCAAGCCGAAACGGCTTGTCGTGCTTTTCCAACCGCATCGCTACACGCGCACGCAAGCGCTTGCCGATGATTTCGGAAAAGTCCTGCAGGCAGCCGATCTGGTATTCATCAGTGATGTTTATCCCGCCTCCGAAACACCGATTCCTGGCGTCACGGGTCAGACGTTGGTCGATGCGATGGCTCGTCATGGCAAGGTGCCCGCGAAATTTTTGCCTCACCTCGACAAGGCACATCATGTGGTCGGCAATGCGCTGCAGCCCGGCGATTTGCTCATTACGCTCGGCGCCGGCAATGTGCATGAAGCCGGTGCGCGCATTGCGCGTGATCTCAAGACACTGGAGGAAATCAAGGCGCTCGCTCCGACTGGTGGCATCGATGGAAAACTTTACGAACCGATGGCGCGTCACACGACCTTGCTTGTTGGAGGTCCGGCGCAGTTTTGGCTCGAGCCGCATGATTTCGAAAGCATGGCAGCGATTGTCGCTTATTGTCGCGAGCGCGGCATCCCAGTGCGCGTGGTGGGTCGCGGCTCGAATCTGCTGGTGCGCGATGGTGGCATTCGCGGCGCGGTGGTTCACCCAAGCGGCGGCGCGTTTTCCGAAGTGAGCGTCGGTGCAAATTGTGATATCACGGCGGGTGCGGGTGTGCGTCTCAAGAAACTTGCAAGCGTTGCTGCCGCCGCGGGCATTGGTGGCTTTGAATGGATGGAAGGCATTCCAGGAAATGTGGGTGGTGCCTTGCGCATGAATGCCGGTGCGATGGGCATCGAAACCTTTGATCAGGTGCGTCGAGTGACCTTTCTCGATGAGGATGGAAGCATCCGCACTCGTGAGCGCGACGAGGTGGTCGCCCACTACCGCAATGTGCCCGAGCTTCATCGCAATTTCGCCTTGCAGGCGGTGTTTTTCGGCGAACCCGACAGCGCGGAAAACATTCAGTCGCGCTGGGACGAATCGCGTGGCAAGCGCAAGTCATCCCAGCCGGTCATGGCCTCCGCCGGGTGCACCTTCAAGAACCCGCAGGAGATGCCTGCGGGGAAACTCATCGATACGCTCGGCCTCAAAGGCAGTCACCACGGCAAGGCCGCAGTCTCCGACATTCACGGAAATTTCATCGTCAACCAAGGCGGTGCCAGCGCGAGCGATTTGCTGCAACTCATCGACTCGATCCGCGCCACCGCGCGTCACGAACGCGGCATCGAACTCGAAACCGAAGTGAAAATCATTGGCGAAGACGAAGCCCAATTTTAAATCAAAATTTCATCAACGATCATGAGTTTGAAATCGATCAAAATCGCCGTGCTGATGGGTGGTCCGGGTTCGGAGCGCCAGGTCTCACTCGCCTCAGGCGCGGCGGTGCTCAAGGCGCTGCGCGAGCGCGGGCTGGATGCCGTGCCAGTCGATGTGACCACGACCACGATCGATCTTCCGTCGGGTACTGGCTTGGCATTCAACGTGATCCACGGGACCTTTGGCGAAGACGGTCGATTGCAGGAAACGCTCGAGGCAATGGGTGTTCCCTACACCGGCGCGGGTGTGAAAAGCAGTCGCACCGCCTTCGACAAAAACCTCGCGAAGGCCGCATTCATTGCCGCGGGTGTGCCAACCCCGCGAGCGGAAATCATCGATGTTTCCCAAGGCCCTTGCTTGCCGTCGTTTCCCGCGCCATTTGTCGTCAAGCCCCCACGCGAAGGCTCCAGCGTCGGCGTCAACATCGTGCGCTCGCAGGGTCAGGCCGCGAAGGCAATGGCCGATGCGGCGAAGTATGGCAGCGACATCCTCGTCGAGGAATTTGTCGATGGCATGGAGCTCACGGTGGGCATCGTTGATGATCAAGCTCTGCCAGTCGTGCACATCATTCCGCCTGAAGGGGTCTACGACATGGCCAGCAAGTACCCATGGCTTTCCGGCGCAAAGGGCAGTCAGTACATCTGCCCTGCGGATCTCGACGAGGCCACCACGCGCGCGGTGCGGGAGGCCGCACTTGCCGCGCATCGCTCGCTTGGAGTGGAAATTTACTCGCGGGTCGATGTTTTGCTCGATGCCAACAAGCGTCCCTTTGTGCTTGAGGCCAACACGATTCCGGGCATGACCGAAACCAGCCTGCTGCCAAAGGCCGCGGCCGCAGTTGGTATTTCCTTTGGTGATCTTTGCGCCCGCATTGCCGAACTTTCACTCGCCATGAGATCATAGTCCGCACCGACTGAAAAAAATCCACTGTCGCCATGAAAAAGAAAAGTACCGCAAGCCGCCGTCACTCGCGACAGAATGTGTTGCAGGTGCGTGTGATGACGCCGCGCATTGCATGGCTCAGATTTCTCGGATTTTTTGGCAGCCTCACCAAGCTAGCCTGCGTGCTTGCGATTCTCGCGGCCCTCGGTTGGGCGGTTTGGCGGGGAATGCAGGTTGCTTTTTATCGCAACCCCGATTTTCGCCTGCAGGTGATCGACCTGAATGCCAATCCGGTGATCGACGAAATTCGACTGGCCTCGGTGATCGGCCTCGATTTGGCATCAAACCCAAGCCTCTTCGACATCGATGTCGAGCAAGCCACCGAGCAACTCAAGGCCTTGCCGGAAATCGTCGATGTCACGCTCGAGCGACACCTGCCCGACACGCTCACGGCTCGCGTCACGCCGCGCGTGCCCAAGGCATGGATTCGCTGCGAGGAATCGGACATCACCAAGGTGCGCGAAGCTGGCGGGCTCTTGGTCGATCAGGATGGCGTTGCGTATCATTGCCCCGAGAGTCAGATCGAATCGACGCGCTTGTTGCCAGTGATCAATTTGCCTGCCGCTGAAGATGTGACAATGATCTCCGGAAAGCGCATTGATCAGCCAGAGCTGAATTGCGCGCTTGCATTGATCAAAGCCATTTGCGCGGTCGATGCCGATGGCATGCGGTGGATTGATTCGATTCGTCAGGCAAACATGTGGTCGCTGGAGTTGGTGACGCGCGATGGCACTGTTGCGACTTTCGGTCTTGGCGATCATCAACGTCAGATCGAGAACCTGCGTGCGGCGCTTGCCCATGCAGGCAGTCGTGGCTATGTGATTGATACGATCAACCTCATTCCCAAGTACAACACCCCCATCACCATTCGCAGCGAAATCAAACCGCCGAAAGCCATTCCGGTCGTGATCGACGAAACCGCGGCCATGGATCGTGCGGATGAAAAAAAATCCACTGCCGCCGCGACCCGCAACTGAACCATTCATTCGCCCGCACCCCTATGGCTCGACGCAGCAAAATTCATGTCGGAATCGAAATTGGAACCAGCAAGACCTGCCTGGTGGTTGGCGAGGTGAAACCCGACAGCGCGATCAAGATTCTTGGCATTGGAGAAACGAAAAGTGCGGGTGTGCGCAAAGGGGAAATTTTCGATTACGCCCAGGTCCGTGCGTGTCTGCGTGATGCGCTTGCCAAAGCCGAGGACGCCGCCGATGTCGAAATCGGCAGCGTCTACCTGGCTGTCACCGGCTCCCACATCCAAGGCGTGAATCATCGTGGCACTTACCGACTGCCCGATGGCGAACCGGTGGTCGGTCCCGAGCATGTCGAGGAGGCTCGTACCATTGCTCGCGAGGTCCAGATACCCTCCGACCATGTGTACATTCATCCGATCATTCGCAATTACTGGCTCGACGGATTGGAGCACTCGACCTCTCCGGTTGGGCTTTTTGGAAAAACGGTCGAGGCCGATTTCCATGTGGTCCACGGCATCGGCACGCGCGTTCAGAATAGTATCAAACTCGTGAGAGAAATGCCACTCGAGGTGGATGACATCGTCTTTTCGCCAATCGCCACTGCGCAGATGGCGCTCAACCGTGAGCATCGTGATAAGGGCGCTCTGGTCATCGACATCGGCGGCGGTACGACTGATTACGCGCTCTATCTTGGTGGTGCGATCACGGCTTCGGGTTGCATTCCCGTGGGTGGTGATCATGTGACCAACGACATCCACCTCGTTACGAACCTGCCTTTTTCGAAAGCCGAGCAACTCAAGATTCACGAAGGCGATGCCTCGGGCGATCCTGCGAAATCAGTCGGTACGGCCCGTCTTCACGACGATCGTGGATTTGCCGAAGTCGAGGTCAGCCGCGCCGTGCTCAACGAAACGATCCGCCAACGCTTGGAAGAAACTTTGCGTCTCGTGTTGCGTCAGTTGCCCGAAGGTTCGGTCGACGCGATTGGCGCGGGGGTCTTTCTCACTGGTGGCACGAGCCTCATGCGTGGATTCGACGAACTGGCTTATCAGATTTTCGGACGCGACATTTACCGACCCGAGCCGCCGGAGATCAGTGGTATTCAGGCAAGTTTCCGCGACCCGCGCTACGCCACCGCGATCGGCCTCATTCGCTATGCGTTGATCGTTGAAGCCGAGCGGGTGTCTCCGCCCGGATTTTTTGGTCGCATCGCACGGATGTTTTGGCCCTTCGGAAATTGAGAAATTTTTTCACATCACACGAACCTTTCCACACACCAAGCCATGACATCACACGCCCGAGCGAAGCGCGCCATCATTGATCCCGCATCCGTGAAAATCATCGGCATCGGCGGAGCAGGTGCCAGTTTTTTGGAGCAACTCGCGCTTGATGGCCTCGATTCGGCCGGACTGCTTTTGCTCAGCGCCGATGCGCGCGTGCTCGGTGCCTGTGTCGCACCGGAGAAAATTCAGTTGGGTGAAAAGTTGCTCAAAGGACTCGGCGCGGGAGGGGATTCGGAGCTGGGAAAAAATGCTGTGCTTGAGGTCGAGTCGTCATTGCGTCGCAGTCTCGAGGGACAAAAGGTGGTCATCATTTGCGTCGGCCTCGGTGGTGGCACTGGGTCGGGCGCTGCGCCCATCGTCGCG
>JBEEOX010000088.1:0-6937 GCA_041191425.1 Verrucomicrobiota bacterium
GATGAGGCGATTGAGTTCATCGTCCTTGTAAAGTTGCCACCAGGTGTCAGGAAGTGCGATGGGCCCTGTCGTTTCGGATGACTGCTTCCATTTTTCCCCGGCGTTGAAGAGCGGTACTTTGAAATCCGGCCCAAGGGTGCAGGAGTTGGTCACCAACACGGGTAGTAGGATGGCGGTGAGGGATTTTTTCATGGTTCTGAAATTTCAGGGGCATCGATGAACACATCGACCTGCTGGCCGACATAGACTGGCGGTGATGCCGGTTTTTTCATTGAGAAAATCACCTGCAGCACGCGGGTGTCCACGCGTTCGGTCGAGGCACCGGTCAGTGACATCTTGGGAATGACATAGGGCTCTACGCGCACGAATTCGAGCGGGAATGTCACATCCGGCTCGCCCTTGAGGCTTGCACGACCGACCTGTCCGGGAGCGATGCGCCTTGCATTTTGTTCGTCGACATCGGCGCGGACTTGAAGGCGCTCAGTATCACCAATGATCATGAGCGGATCCTTGGGACTGGTGGCGGCGTACTCGCCCGCGCGGATGTTTACTTGCAGGACTGTGCCGTCGCGTGGCGACTTTACGGTGAGGCGATTGATGAGCAGTTGAATGCGTGCGAGATCGCTCTCGGCGGCGTTGAGTTCGGCGCAGGCGGATTGCAATTTGGCGTTGGCGACATCGACATCGATGCGGGCGTTCTGCAAGTCCTCGAGGCTCACGGCACGCGGATCGTTGACCGCTTCGAGTCGGGTGAGTTGTGAGCGGGTTTTGGCAAGTTGTGATTCGGCAACCGCAACATTGGCGCTCGCTATGCTGATGCGGGATTTGGTGGCGAGTGCTTCGGCTTGCAGGTTGCGGTCGTCGAGACTGAAGAGTGTCTGCCCCGATTTCACTTCATCGTTCACCGCTACATCGACTTTTGAAACAATGCCTGCTTCTGGCGCACCGATGGATACATTCTCGCTGAGTGCCTCAAGGATACCGGTGGCCGAAACCGAGTGGGTGAATGGCTTGGCAGGCGGCTGCATGTGTGGGTTGCTCGCGGTAGCGGGCATTTGTTTTTCAGCCTGCAGACGTGCAACCATGACGATTGCGATGACGCCAGAGATCGCCGCGGTGATTGTGCCGATGCGGAAAAGGTTGGATAGAATTCTCATGGGGCGTTGTTTCAGTGGGCGTGCTCGTGCACGAAATGGGGCGTGGATTTCTGCAAACTGACATCGACGATTTCTCCATCGTCCATGCGTGCGATGCGGTCGGCGTATGAGAAGATGCGGTTGTCGTGGGTGACAATGATTACGGCGCGGTTTGGGGTGCGTGCGACATTGCGAAAAAGTTCGAGTACGATTTCGCCATTTTGCGCATCGAGTGCGGCAGTGGGTTCATCGCAGATCACGAGGGGTGGCTCGTGGACGAGTGCGCGGGCGATGGCGACGCGTTGTTGTTGACCGCCGGAGAGCTTGTTCGGTTGCTCGCGCCAACGTGTGCCTAGACCTACCGATTCCAATGCGGCACGCGCTTTGTCGATCGCCTTGCGGTTGGACATGCCTTGGATGAGAAGCGGCACACTCACATTCTCGGCGATGCTAAGGGTGGGGATGAGATTGAACTGTTGGAAAATGAATCCGATATGACTGGCGCGGAAGCGTGTGAGCGCGCCCGATGGCATGCTGTGGAGTGGCTTTCCAAAAACATGGACCTCACCCGATTCCACTCTAAGGGTTCCGGCGATAGCGCTGAGGAGGGTGGTTTTGCCGCAACCTGAAGGCCCCACCAGCATCATGATTTCGCCCGCATGGGCTTGGAGGTTCACCTTTTTGAGCACATGGATGCGGTTGTTGCCCTCGCCGAAATGTTTCTCCACGGCGCGCACATCGACCACAATGTTGGAACTTGTTTCGCTCATGCGCGGAAGACCATCGCGGGTTCGTAAAGGCTCAATCGAATGATGCCAAGGAGGGCGGAAACCATGCAGATTCCTTGGATCACGATGAAGGCGACCACGGGCACTTGCCACGAAAGAAAGAAAGGTGGTTGTTGATTGGTAATCGCCCAGCGTGCGAAAAAGGATGTGAAAAGCAAACCGATGCCAAAGCCGATCGAGCCGACCGTGGCGGATTGCAAGAGAAGCATGAGGCTCAAGCGCAGGTTGCTCATGCCCATCGCTTTGAGCGCGCCGAGGTGTTTGAGGTTATCCAGCACGAAGGCGTAGAATGTTTGACATGAAATTGCAGTGCCAACGATGAAGCCGATGATGACTGTGGTGCCGAATGAAACCGGGATGCCGGTGTTGCGCACATACCACCAGACGGTCGAGGTGTTGAAATCGTTGGGGTTTCCACCAAAGCCAACATTCACATAGGCGCGCAGTCCGGTTTGGCGCGTGATTTCCTTGGCTGCGGCGTCGGGTGTCATGCCATCGACTGGAGCGGCGAGCACGGCGGAAAGCATTTTTCTCGAGGCCGGTGTGTACTGCAAAGCGCGTTCGTAGGTCGTCCAAATGTAGGGTCCGCCCGTGAACGAACGTGAGGCCAGGCAAATGCCAACGACGCGAGCCTCGATGTCGTTGATCTCGAATCGGTCGCCAATTTTGATTGGCTGCTTTGGGTTCTTGGCGAGGCGGGTTGATGCTAGTTCGTCGATCACCACGGTGTTGGGCAGGCGAAGGTCCTCGATGTTTCCCGCAATCATTCTTGTGGGTGCGCCGACCAATGACGCGGAATCAATGCCGAGCAACTGCACGGTCTTGAGGCTGCCATCGTCGATTCTCACGCGTTGGATGCCCGAGTAGAGCGGCATGGCCCAGCGCACGGCAGAGACTGATCGAACTCTCGCGACATCCGTGTCGCGAAGGGGGTTGACCTCGTTGACCTGTTCGACGCGCTCTTCGACGACATAAATCGGAACATTGACATTTTTAAGGGTCGATGTCGTCCACATCATTAGGCCGCTGAAAACGGAGGCTTGCTGAACGATCAGGAAGGTCGCCAGAAACAGCCCGGCCACCAGCATCAGGTACTTGGCGGTGTCGCCAAACAGCATTTTGAGCGCGAGTCCGGTCATTCAGATGTCCGGTACTTGCCCGGATGACCTAGACTAGAAGAGGCACGAGATGAGAGCAAGGCACAAGAAAAGCCGCATGCGCACTCAAGTCCAGCTCGCCGAGGTATCCATGTCCATCCACTGCATCGCTTCGCCTTCGAAAATAAAGCGGCCGTGGAAGTGGGTTTCTTCAAGCAGGAGTGGTAGCCAGTGACGATCGTCTTCCCACATCTGATTGTAGGGAATCGATTCGACAGAGGTCCATATCGGCACTGCCTCGTCGGTTTCGGTGGGTGTGCCGATGTGATCATCCGCACGAAAGACATGACAAAGAATGTGTGGGGAATCGGACATCGAAAACCAAAGCTCGCCGATCTTGCGCGGGTTGACGGGAGTGATCAGCAGCTCCTCTTGGGTTTCGCGGATCACGCACTCGAGTGGAGTTTCGCCGGGATCGATTTTGCCTCCAGGGCCGTTGATTTTTCCTGCACCGAGGCCGCGTTTTTTTTCGATCAGCAAGATGCATCCGTTTTTCACGACAAACATCAGCGTGGCGTGGATACCGGCTTGCCACTGGGACCAATCGATGGGTGATGCGGCCATGTGGTGGTGGGATCAACTTGCCGAGCTATAGGCCTCGACGCTGTCGCAGGTGCAGACGAGGTTGCGGTCGCCGTGCACGTTGTCGATGCGGCCGACCGATGGCCAGAACTTGTGCTGCCGCAGGTAAGGCAGTGGGTAAGCAGCTTGCTCGCGCGAGTAGGGATGATTCCATGAATCGCCACAGACGACTTCCGCCGGGTGAGGGGCATTTTTGAGCGGGTTATCTTGCGGGTCGAGCTTGCCATTGGCGACGGCGGTGATTTCTGCGTGAATCGAAATCATCGCATCGCAGAAGCGGTCGATTTCCGATTTTGATTCCGACTCGGTTGGCTCGATCATCAATGTGCCGGCGACAGGCCAGCTCATGGTGGGAGCATGGAAACCGTAGTCCATGAGGCGTTTCGCGACATCCTCGACCGTGATGCCGCTGGCTTCGCTAAGCGGGCGCACATCGATGATGCACTCGTGCGCGACGAGGCCATCGTTGCCCGTGTAGAGAATGGGGAAAAACGCGGCGAGGCGTTTGGCGATGTAGTTGGCGTTGAGGATGGCGACTTCCGTGGCTTCCTTGAGTCCTTGTGGTCCCATCATGGCGATGTACATCCACGAGATCGTGTTGATCGACGCGCTGCCCCATGGTGCGGAGCAAACCGATCCGTCATGGGAATCAAGTTCGCGGTGGCCTGGCAGGAAGGGAACGAGTTGTTTGGCCACACCGATCGGGCCGACGCCGGGTCCGCCGCCACCGTGCGGGATGCAAAAAGTTTTGTGGAGGTTGAGGTGGCAAACATCGGCGCCGATGAGGCCGGGGCTGGTGAGGCCGACTTGGGCATTCATGTTGGCGCCGTCCATGTAGACCTGACCGCCGTGTTGGTGAATGAGTTCGCAGATGTCGCGGATGGTGGCTTCGAAGACGCCGTGGGTCGACGGGTAGGTGACCATCAGGGCGGCGAGATTCGCGGAATGCTCGATGGTTTTTTCGGTGAGGTCCGCGACATCGATGTTGCCCGATTCGTCACATTTCACTCCGATGACTTTCATGCCAACCATCACAGCCGAGGCGGGATTTGTACCGTGGGCAGAGACGGGGATGAGGCAAACATTGCGGTGGCTATCGCCGCGTGAGAGGTGGTAGCGGCGAATCGCAAGGAGCCCGGCATACTCACCTTGTGATCCGGCGTTGGGTTGCAGCGAAACTGCGGCGAAGCCGGTGATTTCCGCGAGCCAGCCTTCGAGCGTGCTCAACATTTCGCGATAGCCTTGCGATTGGTCGGCAGGAACAAAAGGGTGAAGAGACGAAACCTCCGGCCAACTGAGTGGAATCATTTCGGCCGTGGCGTTGAGTTTCATCGTGCACGAACCGAGCGGGATCATCGATTCGTTGAGCGCGAGGTCTTTCGATTCAAGGCGCTTGATGTAGCGCAGCATTTCGGTTTCCGAATGGAAGGAGTTGAAAACCTTTTGCGTGAGGAATTCCGATTGCCTTGCGAGCGATGCGGGGATGCCGGCGGTGTTTGCTTGGGTGAGCTTTGCGCTGAAGGCTTTAACGATCGATTCGAGGTCAGCCTCGGTGGTGGTTTCATCGAGTGAAATGCCGACATGGTCCTTGTCGATCAGTCGCAGGTTGATCCCTGCCGCGACTGCGGATTTGCAAATTGTGTCGGCCTTGCCGGGCGATTTCACCACGATCGTGTCGAAGAAATTTTCGTTTTCGATGGTATGTCCCGCTTGCGTGAGCGAGTCGGCGAGTTGACGGGCTTTCGAATGAACGTTGCGGGCAATTTCGCGAAGGCCTTCGGGTCCGTGGTAGACCGCGTACATCGAAGCCATGACGGCGAGCAAAACTTGCGCGGTGCAGATGTTCGAAGTCGCCTTGTCGCGGCGGATGTGTTGCTCGCGGGTTTGGAGCGAGAGTCGGTAGCCGGGCTTGCCGCGTGAGTCGACCGAAACCCCGATGAGGCGTCCGGGCATCTTGCGTTTCAGGGCATCGCTGCAGGCCATGAAGGCGGCGTGCGGACCACCGAAACCCATCGGCACGCCGAAACGCTGCGAGTTTCCAACGCAGATGTCCGCGCCGAAGGTGCCGGGCGCTTTCAACAGCGTCAGCGCTAGCAGATCCGCGGCGACGATGTTGACCACTCCCGCTTTCTTATTCCTTGCGAAAAACTCTTCGAAGTCATCGATCCGACCGCGTGTGTCGGGGTATTGCACAATTGCCGCGAAGACGCTTTCACGGGCCTGGTAAGTCCGCCAGTCACCCGTGATCACCTCAATGCCAAGCGGCTCGGCGCGGGTACTCACCACGTCGATCGTTTGCGGGTGGCAGCGGTCTGAGACAAAGACCGCCTTGCCGTTGGGTTTTTGCGCAAGGGCGAGCGTGATTGCCTCGGCGGCGGCCGTGCCTTCATCGAGCAGCGAGGCATTCGCGACATCGAGTCCAGTGAGGCTTGTGATCATTGTCTGAAAATTGAGCAAGGCCTCGAGGCGGCCTTGGGCGATCTCCGCCTGATACGGTGTATAGGCAGTGTACCAGCCCGGGTTTTCGAGAATGTTTCTCTGAATCACGCCGGGGGTGAGGGTGCCGTGGTAGCCTTGACCGATGAAGGACTTGAGCACGCGGTTTTTCGACATGATCGACTTGAGCGCATCGAGTGCCGCTTGCTCGCTGAGTGCTGCTGGCAGGTCGAGGGCTTTTTCCGAGAGAATGCTTTTCGGAACAGCGGCTTTGATCAGATCGTCGAGCGATGAAAAACCCGTTTTTTGAAGCATTTCATTGCGATCGGATCCAAGTGGTCCGAGGTGGCGTGAACGGAAGTCGAGGTGGGCGGTCATGCGCAGGGACGGGTGGAAAAAACCCGGCGCGCGGATCATTGTGGGAAATAGGCGTCGATGCAACCATGGCGGTGGAAAATCCGCAAAATTGCGTCAATTGCCAGCGGCACGCTTGCCAAGCCTCGGGCGAGCGAATAGGAGAAAGCGCATGACTCCTCTCTACGAAGGCAAAGCCAAAAGGATGTGGGCAACCGACAATCCCGACACCCTGCGCATGGAATTCAAGAATGACGCCACAGCCTTCAACGGTGAGAAGAAAGCAAGTTTCGAAAACAAGGGTCGTCTCAACAACGCAATCAGTACCCTGATCTACGGCATGCTCGAAAAGGAAGGGGTGCCGACCCATTTCGTGAGGCAGATCGACGAGACCAATGTCGAGGTCAAGAAGGTCGAGATTCTCATGGTCGAGGTGATCGTGCGTAACTACTCGGCAGGGAGTTTCTGCAAGCGCACGGGAATG
>JBEEOX010000089.1:0-6899 GCA_041191425.1 Verrucomicrobiota bacterium
GCGGCTCGGGCGACCTTGCCACCATTGCCGGGGATGAGCTCGATGTTGTGTATCGAAGTGCCGAGCGGCACGGCGCTGAGCGGCATGGCGTTGCCGGTTTGCGGAGCCACGTTGTGACCGGAAACCACGGTCGATCCAACTTCAAGGCCGAGCGGAGCGAGGATGTATGACTTTTGGCCGTCCTCATACTGGATCAGCGCGATGCGGCAGGTGCGGTTCGGATCGTACTCGATGCCGATGACCTTTGCCGGTGCGTCGTGGCGACCGCGCTTGAAGTCGATGAGGCGATAGTGACGCTTGTGACCACCACCGATGTGACGGCAGGTGATGCGGCCGGTGTTGTTGCGGCCACCCGAGCGCTTGAGCGGAACCAGAAGGCTCTTCTCAGGCTTGCTCTTGGTGATCTCCTCGAAGGACGGGAGATTCTTGTAGCGTGCGGAGGGGGTGATTGGCTTGAAGTTTTTCAGTGGCATGACTCGCGGAACGGTAAATTGTTGCGATGGGAGCTGCGGTTGATCGGCTTAGATGAGGTCGAGGGACTCGCCTTCCTTGAGCCGGACGATGGCTTTCTTCCAGTGGTTGGTGCGACCGGCGTCGGACCGGCGCTTGCGGCGGAGCTTGCCGTCGTAGTTGGCGGTGCGGACTCCGGTGACGGTTTTTCCGAACAGCTGCTCAACAGCTTGCTTGATTTCCAGCTTGTTGGCCTTGCGGTCCACTTCGAGGGTGACCTCGTTGTTGGTTTCCTGGAGAAGGGCAGCCTTCTCACTGAGGCGGACATTTTTGATGACCTGGTAGATGTCTTTCATGATCGCGGGGTGGGGTCCGGGGTTCAGGCGGTGCGCTGGGCAAGGGTTTGAACGGCGTCACCCACGAGGATGACGGAGTTCGCGAGGAGGAGTTGTTCGACGTTCACATCGGCGCCGGTGACCAGTTGGGCCCAGGCGACATTGCGTCCGGCGAGGTAGGTGGAGTCGTCAAACGAATTTGAAACGACGAGAATCTTGCCAGGGTTGGTGACGGCGTTGATCGCGGAAACGAAAGACTTCGTTTTGCCATCGGCGATCGAGAAGGAGTCGACCACTTTGATTTTTTCACCGCGGACGAGGTCGCCAAGGACGCGGCGCAGCGCGAGCTTGCGGACGGTCTTGGAAACGCTCTTAGAGTAATCGCGAGGACGGGGACCGAAGACCACGCCACCACCGACGAAGATCGGGGCGCGCTTGTCGCCGTGACGGGCGTTGCCGGTACCCTTTTGTTTATAGATCTTCTTGTTGTTGCCGGAGACTTCGCCGCGGGTCTTGGTGTTGGCGGAGCCGGAGCGGCGGTTGGCGCGGTAAGCGGTGACGAGATCGTGCACGGCTTGACGGCCTTTTTCGGGGCCGACCAATACGAAATTGGCGGCTTGGGCGGCTTCAATGGTGAGGGGCTTGGCGGACATGGCTTGGTGTCTTGTGAGGTTTCAGGGGCCGGTGAAAAAATCAGGCGGTCTTCTTCTTGGCCGGGCGGACGGTGACATAGCCACCCTTGGATCCGGGAACGGCGCCGGAGATGAGGATCACGCCATCCTCAGGACGCACGGCGACGACCTTGAGGTTTTGGACGGTGGTGCGGGTGGTGCCCATGTGACCGGGCATCTTTTGGTTTTTCCAAACGCGACCGGGAGTCGAGCGGCAACCAATGGCACCAGTACGGCGGTGCATCATGGAACCGTGGGTCATCTTGAGACCACCGAAGCCGTGGCGTTTGACAGCGCCTTGGAAACCGCGGCCTTTGCTATTGGCGATCACATCGACCCATTGGCCTTCGCTGAAGAGCTCGATGCCGGGGTGGGCCTCAGGAGTGGCGGCGCCTTTTTCGAAGCGGAACTCTTGGATGAAACGCTTGGGAGTCGATCCGGCCTTCTTGAAGCGGCCGAGATCCGGCTTGGAAACGCGTTGTTCCTTCTGATCGTCGAAACCGATTTGCAGCGCAGTGTAGCCATCTTTCTCCACGGTCTTGACCTGGAGGATGGCGTTGCCGGAAACGTCGATGACGGTCACGGGAATCATGGAGCCAGCCTTCTGATCGAAGAGGCGGGTCATGCCGATTTTTTTACCGAGGAGGCCGAGTGACATGGCAGAAAATTGTTGGGAGTTGGAAACGTAAGGTTAGGAAACGGAAGAGGGAGAAAACTCAGATGCGGATCGTGATGTCGACACCGGCGGGGAGGTTGAGCTTCTTGAGCTCGTCGACGGTACGGGCGGTGGGGTCGACGATGTCGAGCAAGCGCTTGTGAGTGCGGATTTCGAATTGTTCGGCCGACTTCTTGTTCACGTGAACCGAGCGGTTGACGCTGAATTTTTCGATGCGGGTCGGAAGAGGGATCGGTCCGGCAACGCGGGCGCCAGTGCGTTTGGCGGTCTCCACGATTTCTTGAGCGGAGCGGTCGATCGCGCGATGATCGAAAGCACGGAGGCGGATGCGGATTTTCTGATTTTCCATGGTGGAGCTTGGTTGACGGTTGCTTTGTTGTTCTTCAGGGCGATTGATCAGCCTAAGCGGTCGCTTACGATCTCTTCGACGATATTGGATGGGACCTGCTCGAAATGCGATGGGGTCATCGCATAAGAAGCACGGCCTGATGAGAGGGTGCGTACGGCGGTTGAGTAGCCGAACATTTCTTTGAGAGGGACATTGGCGCGGACGATGGCGAGCTTGCCTTTCGACTCCATGTTTTGGATTTGCCCGCGGCGGCGGTTGAGGTCGCCCATGACATCGCCTTGGTAGTCATCGGGAGTGGAAACTTCCACTGCCATGATTGGCTCGAGTAGGATCGACTTGGCCTTTTTGAAACCGTCCTTCATCGCGAAGATGGCGGCCATGGTGAAGGCGTTTTCGTTCGAATCCACATCGTGGTAGGAGCCATCGAGGATCTCGACATGCACATCGACCACCGGATAGCCGGCGATGATGCCATTGCTCATGGCTTCATTCACGCCTTTGAAAACGGCGTTCATGTACTCCTTCGGAATCGTGCCGCCGATGACCTTGTTCTCGATGGTGAGCCCCTTGCCCTTTTCGTTGGGCTTCATGGAAAGAATGACGTGGCCATACTGACCGCGGCCACCGGATTGCTTGACCAATTTGCCTTCGCCACCGGCAGCGGTGGTGATGGTTTCGCGATAGGCGATTTGCGGCGCGCCGGTATTGGCGTCGACCTTGAACTCGCGACGGAGGCGATCGATGATGATCTCGAGGTGGAGCTCACCCATGCCAGAGATGATGGTCTGGCCGGTTTCCTCGTCGGTCTTGACGTTGAAGGTCGGGTCTTCCTCGGAAAGACGCCCGAGCGCGAGAGCTAGTTTTTCTTGGTCGGCCTTGGTCTTGGGTTCGACGGCCATCGAGATGACTGGCTCGGGGAAAGTCGGGGGCTCGAGCACCACATCGTGGTTCATGGCAGCGAGCGTGTCGCCGGTGGTGACATTCTTGAGGCCAACCATCGCGGCGATGTCACCGGCGTAGCAGGCATCGATGTCCTTGTGCTCGTTGGCTTGGATTTGGATCAGGCGACCAACGCGCTCACTGCGGCGGGTGCGCGGGTTGTAAACCGTGTCGCCTTTGCGAACGACGCCTGAGTAGACGCGGAAGAAAACGAGTTTGCCGACAAACTTGTCAGCCCAAAGTTTGAAGGCGAGGGCCACGAACTTCCCGTGATCGGTGGTCTCCACCTCGATGCGGGTTTCCTCGTTTTCGGGATCCATGCCGACTGCGGCAGGAATGTCGAGCGGACTGGGGAGGTAATCCACCACCGCGTCGAGAAGGTATTGCACACCCTTGTTTTTGAAGGCCGATCCACCGGCCACCGGGATCAGCTTGTTGGCGATGGTCGCGCGGCGGATGCCTTGCTTGAGGTCCTCGAGAGTGACCGTTTCCTCCATCAGGAATTTTTCGCCGACCGCTTCATCGACATCGGCAACGGCGTTGAGCAGCTCGTTGTAGGCCTCGTCGGCGATCTTCTTTTGCTCGGCGTCGAGTTCCTTGACCGTGTAGGTCGAGCCAAACTTGTCGTCGTCGGAGAAATACACCGCCTTGCGGTTAACCACATCGATCTGACCTTTGAGGTTTTCCTCGCAACCGATCGGGATGAGAATGCGCACGGCATTGGCGCCAAGTTTCTCTTTCACTTCGGCAAACACACGATCGAAGTCAGCACCCGTGCGGTCCATCTTGTTGACGAACACGATGCGCGGGACGTGGTACTTGGTCGCTTGGCGCCAGACAGTTTCAGTTTGCGGCTGGACACCGGCGACACCGCAGAACACGACGATCGCTCCATCAAGCACACGAAGCGAACGCTCGACCTCGGCGGTGAAGTCCACGTGGCCGGGGGTGTCGATGATGTTGATGCGTTGCTTTTGCTCGGGGAAAAGTTTGGTGATCCCCTCCTCCGTGCGTTGCCACCATTCGGTGGTGACGGCGGCGGATGTGATCGTGATGCCGCGCTCGCGCTCCTGCTCCATCCAGTCGGTGGTGGCCGAACCGTGGTGCACCTCGCCGATCTTGTGGATCATGCCGGTGTAGAAAAGAATCCGCTCGGTGAGGGTCGTCTTGCCCGCGTCGATATGCGCCGCAATCCCGATATTACGGGTGCGTTCGAGCACATGTTGGCGTTCTGGACTGTTCGGATTCACGAGGGAGTCGCGCGGCGGCGCGGAAATTTATTAGAAGCGGAAGTGAGCGAAGGCGCGGTTGGCCTGAGCCATCTTGTGGACGTCGTCGCGCTTGCGAACGGCAGCGCCTTGGTTGTTGGCGGCGTCCTTGATTTCGTTGGCGAGGGCGACATGCATCGGCGTGCCCTTGCGGTTGCGGGCGTAGGAAACAATCCAGCGCATCGCGAGCGACTCCGAGCGATCGGCAGCCACTTCAAGCGGCACCTGATAGGTCGCACCACCAACGCGGCGGGACTTGACCTCAACGCGCGGCTTCGAGTTTTCGACAGCGCGGGTGATGACTTCGAGCGGATCGACCGTGTCGATGCCTTCGTTGGCGCGATCGATCGCGGCATATACAATGCGTTGTGCGAGGGAGCGCTTGCCATCGGTCATCACCTTGGAAATCAGGTGACCAACGAGGGCGCTGTCGTAACGTGGATCGCGGCGATCCGGCTTGGTGAAAACTCGCTTGCGGCGTGGCATGGCGTGGGTGGGCTGGTGGTTGATTGATTGAAATTACTTCTTCTTCGCGGGAGCGGCGGCGGCACCGGCCTTCGGGCGTTTGGCACCGTACTTCGAGCGCGACTGACGACGCTTGTCGACGCCGAGGGTGTCGAGAGATCCGCGGACGATGTGATAGCGCACACCCGGAAGGTCTTTTACCCGGCCGCCGCGAACGAGGACGATCGAGTGCTCTTGGAGGTTGTGGCCCTCACCGCCGATGTAGGCGATGACTTCAAATCCGTTGGTGAGGCGCACTTTCGCCACTTTACGGAGAGCCGAGTTCGGCTTCTTGGGCGTACGGGTCATCACCTGAAGGCAGACTCCGCGGCGCTGGGGACAATTCACGAGAGCGGGCGACTTCGACTTTTCGGCCGGAGTGATTCGTCCCTTGCGAACAAGCTGGTTGATGGTCGGCATGATTTCCTGCGTGGTTCTGGTTGTGCTTGGGACAAACCGGAGCGACGACGAGGAAACCTCGTTGAAGCTTTTTCTCCGGAGCTGACCCGATAAATTTTCCCTGTTTCGGGAGCTGCCTGTTTCGAAGAGGCAGGTCGCAATGCGGGGCGGCGAAAATAGGGTTCGAACCCAACCTGACAAGCCCTAATTTGCGATTTCGGGGAAATTTTTCAAAAAGCACTCAAATTCCCGTGCGAATTGGGAAAATCGAAGGCAGGGAAGTCGGTTTTTTCACGAAATCGGCATCTACCGGACTCCAACTCACGCGGGAATGCAAATTGTAATTGAATAAAATACGAATTCTTTCCACTTTTCGAAAAAGGCTTCAATTCAAGTGCTTTTGGCGGGATGACACTAAAAACGGTCGCGCCTTTGTCATCGTTTGCGATTCATCTCACAAGCTTAGGCGTCATCGGGCAAATCACCCGTCCTCGGAGTTGACGCGGGGGCGTTCGCGGCTACACCTATCCGCCATGCAAGCCGAGAACCAAACCGCTCCCGAAGCCGAGGCCCCCGTCGAAAACCCTGAAATCGCGAAGGAAAATACTGCTCCCGAGGCCACTCCCGAGCTCGATCCGTGGCAGCAACTCGAAGCCGAAGTCGCCAAATGGAAGGACCTCTCACTGCGCACGGCTGCGGAAATGGACAACCTTCGCAAGCGCACTGCCCGCGAACGTGAGGAAGCCGTGCGGTATTCGAATCAAAGCCTACTCGAGGAGCTACTGCCGGTGATCGACAACTTCGAGATGGGCATGCAGGCCGCCGCGCAAGACACCTCGTCAATGATCTACATCGGCATGGACATGGTGCGTCGTCAGTTGAAGGAGTTTCTGACATCTCAAGGCGTTGAGGAAATCCCTGCCAGCGGGACTTTTGATCCCAACCTCCATGACGCAGTCGCGCAGGAGGAATCGGAGGATATCAAAGATGGCGAGATCATCCGCGTGACGCGCCGTGGCTTCAAGCTGCGCGATCGCCTGCTGCGCCCTGCCAGCGTCGTGGTATCCAAGGCACCTGCCGCTGCGGAAGGAGGCAATGACTGATCCCCATGGCTGAGAAACGCGACTATTACGAAGTACTGGGAGTTTCGCGCAGCGCGAGCGCCGACGAAATCAAGAAGGCTTACCGCAAGCTCGCGGTGAAATTTCATCCGGACAAAAACCCCGGCGATCATTCGGCGGAGGAAAAGTTCAAGGAACTTGGCGAAGCCTACGAGGCATTGAGCGATGCCGACAAACGCGCGGCCTA
>JBEEOX010000090.1:0-6867 GCA_041191425.1 Verrucomicrobiota bacterium
TCCATGCAAATCAAGTGGGTCGTTGGCGTGCACTTGAGCGCGGACTCACCATCAGCGGAGGCGAGATTGAAAATCATGACAACCCGCTCGAATCAACGGAGCTGAGCATCGAGTACGGCAATAAGCCAAAAAACCGCAGCGCAAAAGTCCACGCCATCGCCTTCAACCCACGCGGGGGAATCATTTACCCCATCAGTGCAAATCCGATCGTGTTGCGCGTCGCTGCTTGCAGCTACCGAAACGGCAAAGCCGTCCCAAGGTTGGACGCAAATAGCGGCACGAACTTGGAACAGAAAATCAAAATCGGCCGTGTCACTGCACGCGCCTACCGCATCAACGAATGAAAGCCGCCAAAGCACATGCTCTATTTCGCTCCGGATCGACGCTGGTCGAATCGAGCATCGCGATGGGCATCCTTGCCGTGGCAGTGCCGCTGGTCTTCGGCAGCATGGCAGAGTCCGGAAAAAGCGGAGCATCCGCAGAGATCGAAACCCGCAGCGCATGGATGATCCCGACCTGCCTGCGCGAAATCGAAGACTCAAGATCTGGCAGACCTCAGTACTTCAGCGTCACCGAAACAGGTCAGGCATTCCCACCCGAAAACGAAATATGGGCGCTGGCATTTGCAGACGATGGCTCATGCGTGGACAAAATTTCCATCCATCAATACGAGGATGGGCTAAGAAAACTCAACAGCAAGAGTATCAGTCACCTTGCAAGAATCAGCGCAAGCGAGTCAGAGGAAGCAAATGCGATGCTCACACTACGCATCACGCTCGAGTACCCGGCCGCCGCACCTGCAGGCAAGCGCAAGACCATCGATTTCCACTCGCGCATCCCATGAAATCATCACCGACATCACCCTGCGGCTTCTCTCTGGTGGAGCTGACCTGCTCGATGGGTGTCGGATCGATGGTTCTTTTGCTCGCGGCATCGATGCTCGGAAGCTCGGGCGAAGGGTATCAAAAAATCAACGACCAGATCGCCAGCACCCGCGAAGCCAGCGCGATCATCGGTCAACTGAGCGCCGATCTCTCGACCGCCAAATTCAACCCCGCTCAAATCATTGAAACCCCTTCGTCACCTCACCCTTCACATCGACTCGGATTTTTATGCCTTCAAGCACCGCAGGCCCAATCCGCGCAAGGCCGCATCGGTGACCTCTGCGCGGTGAATTATTATCTAGCCGACCTCCATCTCAGTGGTCAATCCGTGCGATGCCTGATGCGTGGCATGCGCGAGAGCGCCGACACCTATGCCGCGCTCAAATCGCAATCGGTCGAGTCGTTATTTGAAAATCAACCTCATCGCGATGAACCGATCGGGTTCGGCGTGGTTTCATTCGAAGCAAGGCCAATGACAAGAGACGCCGATGGGAAATGGATCGATTGGAACTTCGATCCAAGCAACCCAAACACAGCTCCTGCAGCCATCGCCGTGCGAATCGTGATCGCAAAGCAAAGTCTTCGCGCAAGACTCAAGTCCGCCAACGATTGGGACGGCACCGGACCCAACAGCAAGTATTTGGGCAAAGCGGAAGACGTGGAGAACCACCCGCATTTGGAAATCCACGAAACGCTCATTCGATTCGGCCGTCATGAATCGTTCTGAAAAGCCATCATCTTACAAGCATGCGGCAGGTTTCACGCTGGTCGTTGTCCTGGTGGTCGCTGCCGCGTTGCTGATCGCTGCCGTTAGCAGCCTGGCGGTCAGCGGCATCGAACGCGGCACCTCGCGAGCCACAGTCGATCAACAACGCGCGGAACTCGCCGCCCACGCCGGCCTTGAAGAACTGCGCGGCATCATCACCAGAGAAGCCAGCAATGACGAATTTCTTATCGTTCAGTCCACGCTGAACGATCCGATCAATCCCGAGCGTGAAGCTACGCCCCATCTCTTTCTCGCGCGTGGAAAAGTCAGCGGCGAGAACTTCAACTTTCGCTACATCCCGCTCTTCAGCACCAACACGCTGCCCGAAGCTGCACCGCTCGCTGCGCCAGAAATCGAATCACTCATCACGACCGATGAACATCAACGCATCGACTTCACCACCCTGCCCTACCTCGGCAAGGCACGGGCCGCGTGGGTTTACCTCAAGGATGATCAAAATCGCTCCGTCGCACGCTACGCTTATTGGGTCGAGGACCTTCAAGGAAAAATCGACGCGAGCGCGGCCGTAAACGACGATGGCCCCGAGCAATCCCACCAACGCGCTGCTTGGCCGTTCCCCGCACCCGGCCTCAATCCACAGGCGCTCTCGGATGATCAAGCGCCGCTGAATCAAATTGCTCTCTACGCGGTTGATCCCAACTCAAGCGAAGACGCTCAAGGCGAGATTGCAAAATCGATCCTAAAAAACCGTGCGATTCTCATCACGCCCGATTCCTGCCTCGCTGCAGCGGACATCCCGCCGCCAATTCAACGCGGTGCGGATGGACATCAAATCGACACCGCCGCACGTGCGGTCGAAGAAAATCTCAGCGCCGTAGTTTGTTCTTACGAGGAACAACCGACCATCCCTTTCGGCAAAGGCATCGACGCGCTCGCCGCCGGATCACCCAAACTCAATCTTAACCAATTGCTTACCAAGGATGCCGCCACCGCGATTGAGGAAATGGCCGCACACATCAAAAGATCGCTGCCAGAGTTCGATCAACGCAAGGGTGGGTTCCCCGATGACTACCTCCGCACGCTCGCGGCCAACGCCATCGATTACGCCGATGCCGACAGCGAGGCTTCGATCTCAAACAACCGCTACCGCGGACTCGATGCCTGCCCGCTCGTGAGCGAATTTCTGATGCGCTTTCGTTGGGAAAACGCACTCACAGAAAATGGACGCAAGTATCTGGTGCTGTCAGCCTCGACCTACGCCGAACTCTGGAACATGTGTGATCAAGCGGTGAGCGGCAATGCCGAGATATCTTTTGAAACGGCCTACAAATTCCCGCTCGGCGCGAATCCCGAAGTTTCCCTCGCTGATCTTTCGAATGCCACGCCCGAGCTCACCGAAAGCGATGACCGACGCTGGTTTCCGCCGATCGCTGTCACACTCAAGCCGAACGAGTACCGCGTCATCCACTTCGGCACGGTCACTTACAAGATCGATGCCGGACCCTCCTCGGTTTTCATTCCAAGCCCCCTCGTTCTCGAAGGAGAAACCTTCGGCGCATCGGGCGCGGGATACCGTTTGAAGTGGAATGGAAAAATCGTCGACCAATCTCGCGGTGGAGTTCATCGCAACAACTGCAGCCTTCACTTTCCCAAGGACACCGCCACGCAACCGCGCCAACGCATTCGCACCACCATCCCCTCGCACTCTCACACCCGCGGCGGAATCTACTGCAACAACATGGGCGATCCGCGCATGGCCTTTTACAATCAAGCTCCGCAGGACGCGAACACCTACCCCGACAACTACAGCCCGAACCGCCGCAATGTCCGCTGGGGCACGATTTACAGCAAGGACAGCGCAAACAAAACAAAGGTCCACGGCCGCGTGATGCCCTCGGAGTGGCCCGATGGCGGACACAACTCGAGCTATGAATCCAATGAATTTTTCGCCACCGACGAACGCATCAATCCCGATGACCCGCGCTTTTTCCCCAATGATGATTCGATTCTGCGAAATCCCGAGGTTGCAGAAGCGCCGATGCGAATTTCAAACCTCGGAAGGTTTTACAGCGTGACCGAACTCGGTCGAATTTACGACCCGATCATGTGGAAAAATTCCATGCCCACCGCGGCCAATATGCCTTGGGGCGATGTGGAAATTAGCAGCGAATCAAGTGATGATTATGGTGGTGGCAATACCCTGCGCATCGGCCGCGCGGATCACCCGCGCTTCAGCTCCAAGCCCGGCATGGACGCCCACCGCTTACTCGATCTCTTCCACGCAGGAATTTCGACTTCCGACGATGCCAGCAAACGCGAAGGACCCACGACACTCATCCGTGGACATGTGAATATCAACACCGCTACCCGAGATGTCCTGCGTGCCCTAGTTGTTGGCGCGATGACCATGGATCCAAAAATCTCGGTGAGAACCTCGGAAGCCCACAATACCACCCAGTTGATGGCGCCACCTGTGAGCCAGTTAAAACTCACGCCGCAGGAAATTAACAACCACGCCAACCGAATTGCCGATGCGATCCTGCTTGCCAGAAAGAGCAAACCCTTCGCCTCGCCATCAGAAATTGCCAACGCGCGCGGCAGCGATGGCAAATCGGTGTTCGGCAACAAAGAACTCTTGCCCGACGGCGAGAAGATCCACCTCAGCGACTCTGCTTCCGAGGAATGCTTTGCCCGAATCCATGAATCCACCACCGCCCGCTCGCGCAACTTTCGCATCTGGATCGTCGCCCAGGCAATCAGCCCAACGCTGACGACCGCCCAAGAGCCCGAAGTCCTCGCCGAAGTCCGTCGCGCCTACACGGTCTTTGCCGACCCGGGCACGCGCAATGCCGATGGCTCCATCGATCCGAAAAAATCCAAACTCAAGATCCTGCATGAAAACGATTTCTAAAATTTCTGCCATTGCCCTTTGCATGATCACTGGCGTCATGCATGTCATGGGCAATGAGCCCTCATCCGAAGTTGGTTTCCTTCGCATCATCAACGCGATCACTCAGGGCCATGGCACAACGCGCGTGCTCATCGATGGCGAGGACCTCTATCCAAAGGGTTATCAACCCGGTCAGCGCAGCGGCGGCATCGGTCTTGCTGTAGGATCTCACACAGTCACCTTCGAAAAAAATGGCGTAAAAAGCGGCACGACGAAGATCGACCTCTCTGCTGGAGAAACGATCACCCTCATCGGCTTTGCCGAAAAAATTCCTACCGATGATGACGATGGCCCCGCGCGATGGATGACCAAAATTCTTAAACTGAAACAAAGCGATCCCGAGCACGGATATCGCATGACTCTGCTGTCGGTTTGCGAAGCTGATGAAGTGACCGTCGACGCGACGATCGCAGGCAAAACCATCGCGACCGCGCATGTCAAACGACTCAAGAGTGCGCACATCGATCTCGGAGCTTCACGCAACGAGGCTATGATCAAGGTCGGCGGCAGGATCATCACCACTGTTTCACCCGACGAGCCCGGTAATCATGTGGTCGTGCTTTACCAAGACGAGGCGGGAAAAGTCCGAGCTCTTACTTTCTTCGACCCCAAGTTTGTGATCGCGGGCTAAGGAGTTTCATCGGAATTTGTTTGTGATTTCCAATCCTCTACAATAGGGATGGGCATCATCAAACCCATGAAACACACGCCCAAGCTTTTCGTCATTCCGCTCATCGCGCTTGCCCTTCCCTCCTGCTCGATGAATCCGCTCTTTTACGGCTACCGCTCGGCGCCAGGTGTGCCCAAGCGGGAAATGCCGAATCCAAACCCCCGCCTTGTGGAGACATCGATGCAGTCGCACAACGCGAATGTCGACAGCTACAGCAATCGCGGGTTCCGCGTCATCGGTTACGGCGACACCACCGCTCGTCAACCCATCGATGCCCAAAACGCCCGACTGCTAGCGATCGAAAAAGATGCCGATGTCGCGATCTTCTCGAGCGTGTACGGCGGCATGCAAACTGAGCGCGTCGCTGTGCCCGTTGCAGGACATTATTCCAGTGATTACTCGAGCTATTCGAACAGCAACAACGATTACAGCAGTTCCTCAAGCAACTCGCAGTCCACCGTCTATGAATACCAGAACCGCGACTACGAGGTCTGGCATCACAAAACGACCCTGCTGCGAGGCAACTGACGCGCTAGGGATCAACGCGATTTTGACGGAGACGGATCAAGGAATTCGTCATAGCCTCTGAGTGGAATTGAGAAAAATCTCCCAACGCGCAGGGTCATGAACGATGCAGCAATGAATCACGGGCAGTGGATCCGCCGCTCAGGTCTCATCGCAGGCCCGCTGCTTGCGCTGCTTTGTTACTTTCTGCTGCCTGAACGCTACGCGGCGGATGGTGGAAACATGGTTGAGTTCACGCATCAAGGTCGCGCCACGCTCGCGATGATGCTGTGGATGGCGGCGTGGTGGATGACCGAGGCCGTCGATGTGGAGGTCACCGCGCTCTTGCCAATCGCGCTGTTTCCCGTGTTCGGCATTGCCTCGATCGCCGAGGCGACCAAACCCTACGCCTCGGATGTGATCTATCTTTTCATGGGCGGCTTCGTGCTCGGCCTTGCCATCCAACGCTGGGGCCTCGATCGACGACTGGCATTTTTCACGCTGCGCCTCACCGGCGCGAAACCCTCAATGATGAGCGCAGGGCTGATGGCTGCCGCGGCTTTTCTCAGCATGTGGATCTCCAACACCGCCTGCGCCGCGATCATGGTGCCGATCGCCATCAGCGTCATCAACCTCGTGCTGCACACCCGCAATGGCAGAGGCATCGGCGCATGTGGAGACATGGAGGCCTTCGATCAAACCGAGCGCAACTACGCCACGGGGCTTCTTCTCGGCATCGCCTACGCGGCATCGATCGGTGGCATCGCCACGCTCATCGGTTCTGCACCCAACGGCATCGCCGCGCGATTCATCGAGCAAACCTACCAGCAGGAAGTCACCTTCGTGAAATGGCTCACGATCGGCCTGCCCTTCACCATCATCTTTCTGCCGCTCGCATGGTGGCTCATCACCCGCGTGATTTTTCCTGCGCCCCTCGATGAAATCCCCGGCGGACGCAAAATGCTCGCCGAGGAATATGAAAAACTTGGCCCGCTATCGCACGGCGAAAAAGTCACGCTCACGGTCTTTGCCTGCACCGCGATGCTGTGGATCTTCGGCGGGTTGCTGCGTGATGTCTCGATTGCGGGCATGCAACCACTCAAAGGCCTCACCGACAGCGGCGTGGCCGTGC
>JBEEOX010000091.1:0-6780 GCA_041191425.1 Verrucomicrobiota bacterium
ATTTTTTGGATGAATGGTGGGGATTGTTTCACTTCACCGGCGTGGAAGGCGAAGGCCGCACCAATGCCGAAATAGAACCCGGGCGGGAGTTGATCCTTGTGACGCGCGATCCAGTGTTCCTGTTTCGGGCAACCGAGGCCGACCCAGATGAGGTTGGCGCCGCTGCTGCGAATCATGTCGCAGACTTTTTCGAACTCACCTGCAGGCCATTCGCCGAAGGGGGGCGAGTAAGATCCGGCGATGATGGCATTGGGAAAGCGGTCGGCGAAGGAAGAGCTGAGTTTGTCGAGGGTTGATTGTTTCCCCCCAAAAAGAAAGTGGCGGAACTCGGTGCGGCCTTGGGTGGCTTTGAGCGTTTCAAGCATCAGCGTCGGGCCATAGACGCGGTCGGGAATTTTTTCCGAATCGGCGAGTTTAGCATTGATCGCCCAGACGAGCGGCATGCCGTCGGGGCATATTAGGTCGAAGCGCGCCATGCTCGCGCCGAATGTCTCATCATGACGCGCCAGTGCGGCGACATGTGTGTTGGCGGCTTCGACGGCGTAGGCGCGATCGGCTTTTTTTGCATGCTCTAGGATCCATGAAACCGCACCCGCGTAGTCGGTCACGGCGACAGGGAGGCCGATGATGGGAATGCGTTTCAAAAAAGAAAAAGTGATTAGAAATGGGTTATTCGTTAAGAGGTAGGACAAACATCGAACCTCTAATATTAGGTGGCGAGGTCTGGCTTAGAGCGAATGTGCAGATATTAGACCATGCACTTGCTGAGCTATGGCATGCCGTCTCGGCGAGACGGCTCCACCATTGAGAGTGCAATCGCGCCGATTATTCTTTCGAGACTGAGACGTGATGACCGTGGGATTTGAGGAGCGCGTGTTGGCGGGCGGTGTCGAGGTCGGAGGCGACCATTTCCGCGCACATTTCCTCGACGGTGATTTCGGGGACCCAGCCGAGTTTGGCTTTCGCTTTGGTGGGATCGCCAAGGAGGGTTTCGACTTCGGCGGGGCGGAAGTAGCGGGGGTCGACGCGCACGATGACATCGCCCGGCTTGAGCGCGGGGGCTTTGGATGGATCGGTGACTTTGGTGACGGTTGCGATTTCAGTCGCTCCGCTGCCGGAGAATTCGACTTCGATGCCGGCTTCGCGAGCCGACATGCGGACGAATTCGCGCACGGAGATTTGTTTGCCGGTGGCGATGACGAAGTCCTCGGGGTGGTCTTGTTGGAGCATCATCCACTGCATACGGACATAATCTTTCGCGTGACCCCAGTCGCGGAGAGCGTCCATGTTGCCAAGGAAGAGGCAGGGTTCGAGGCCTTGGGCGATGTTGGCGATGCCGCGAGTGATTTTGCGGGTGACGAAAGTTTCGCCGCGGCGCGGGGACTCGTGGTTGAAGAGGATGCCGTTGCAGGCGTAGATGCCGTAGGATTCGCGGTAATTTACGGTGATCCAGTAGGCGTAGAGTTTGGCGACCGCGTAGGGTGAGCGGGGATAGAAGGGAGTGGTTTCCTTTTGCGGGATTTCCTGAACGAGACCGTAGAGCTCGGAGGTTGAGGCTTGGTAAAATCGGGTTTTCTTTTCGAGTCCGAGAAAGCGGATCGCTTCGAGCAGGCGCAGGGTGCCCATCGCGTCGACATCGGCGGTGTACTCGGGGGCTTCGAAGGAAACCGCGACGTGCGATTGGGCACCGAGGTTGTAGACTTCGTCGGGCTGGATCTCGCTGATGAGGCGGGTTAAGTTCGACGAATCTGTGAGGTCGCCGTAGTGGAGGCGGAAGTGTGAGTTCTCGACATGCGGATCCTCATAGATGTGATCGACGCGCTGGGTATTGAAGAGTGAAGCGCGGCGTTTGATGCCGTGGACTTCGTAGCCTTTTTTGAGAAGGAACTCGGCGAGGTAGGATCCGTCTTGTCCGGTGATGCCGGTGATCAGTGCTTTTTTCATGGGAGAGGTTTCAAGTTTCAAGTGGTCAGTTTCAAGTGAAGAGGAGTTTACCGTGAAGGCGCGAAGGTCGCTAAGAGGAGGAGATATTGGTTATTTGTTACTGGTTATTGGGGGAGAGAAGATGTCAGCGGTCAGCGGTCATTGGGTAGAAAAGGAAGAAGCGGCTTTTTCATCCGTGATCCTCAATCTACTATGATTATCGTATCAAAGTCTGGCGTGGCCGGTGGTGAGGGTGGATTTGAAATCCTCGTAAGCGGCGGCCATGCCATCCTCGAGGCTGATGACCGGTTGCCAGCCAGTGGATTTGATTTTGCTGATGTCGAGCAGCTTGCGCGGGGTGCCGTCGGGCTTGGTCGGATCGGTGAGGATTTTGCCTTTGAAACCAATGGTTTTGGCCACGAGTTGGGCGAGTTCGAGGATGGTCAGGTCGGTGCCGGTGCCGCAGTTCACCCAATCGGGCGGGTTATCCAGCCTTAGAACGTGGAAGCAGGCCGAGGCGAGGTCGTCGACATGGAGAAACTCGCGGCGGGGGGTGCCGGTTCCCCAGATGGTGACCGATTCGTCGCCGCGTTCCTTCGCCTCGTGGAAGCGTCGAACAAGGGCTGGGATAACATGGGAGTTTTCCGGGTGGTAGTTGTCTCCGGGCCCGTAGAGGTTGGTGGGCATCGCGCTGTGATAGAGCAAGCCGTGCTGGGCGCGGTAGTGTTGGCAGAGTTTGAGTCCGGCAATCTTGGCGATCGCATAAGCCTCGTTGGTCGTTTCGAGGGCCGAGGTGAGCAGGCAGTCCTCGGTCATTGGCTGCGGCGCGAGTTTCGGGTAGATGCAAGAGGATCCGAGGAAAAGCACGCGTGGGACTGCGGCGCGGCGGCTGCCTTCGACGAGGTTGGCTGCAATGGCGAGGTTTTCGTAAATGAAGTCGGCCGGGTAGGTCGAGTTGGCATGGATGCCGCCGACCTTGGCCGCGGCGATGATGACCGTGTCGGGTTTTTCGCGGGCGAGGAAATCAAACACCGCGGCTTGGTTGCAGAGGTCGAGTTCGTTGCGGGTCGCGGTGATGATGTTGTATGAGCCGAGTGCTTTGGCTTTGCGCACGAGGGCGGACCCGACCATGCCGCGGTGACCAGAGATGAAGATTTTGTTCATGCGATATAGGTTTGGTGGGGATGGTTTAGAGCTTGTTTTTGCGATGTTAAAGCCGAAAAGCTGATAGATTGGCACGCTGCCGCCAGTGGTCGATCCTTACGCGATTGCGTAGGGAAACCTTCGGTGGGTGTGTCGGGTAAGGATGAATTTGCAGGCTATTCCGCGGGTGTGGGGAGAGGCTTGCGTGGGAGAAGAATTGAGAACAGGTCGATATCAACCGTTTGAGGTTGGCCGAGGAAGTCGAGGAGGATCTTGACCCGTTCGGCAGCGGGCGCGACCGAGACGATGGTGCCGCGCATGCCTTGGAGCGGGCCGTGGGCGACTTCGACTTCTTCGCCGATCTGCAGGATGGGGCTGACAGAGAGCGTTTCGGAATCATCCTGCGAGCGTTTGCGGACATCCCGGCGGAGGTTTTCGACAAAGGACTCGGGCACGCTCGGGATTTCCGATCCGAAGCGGACGAGGCCACGCACGCCTTGGCAGAAGGTCACGGCTCGTTCCATTTCCGAAAGGTTGAATTTGGCCATCAGGTAGCCGGGGAAGAGGGGCTCGATCCACCAGACCTTGCCGCGACGGGTGGCTTTGCGGTAGCGGAGGCGTGGGCAGAAAACCTCGATGCCTTCGAGTCCCTTGAGGTGTTCGGCGGCGATGTGTTCGCGTTTGGTTTGCGTGCGGACGCAGAACCAACTCGGGATGCTGGAGGGGGAGGAGCTCATTGACCGAGGATGCGTTGGATCATGGGGAGAAGGCGACCGCCGTTGCGGATCCAGTGGTCGAGGCGGTCGGTGCGTTCGAGAAGGAACTTGCGGCGCACGGGGTCGCTTTCCTTATGGGCGAGGTCGCCGAGGCGCTTGATTTTGTGGCGTCCGCTGTCGACGTGTGGGCGGATTTGCTCGCGGATGAAGCCGCCGACGAGGCGCTTGAGTTCGATGGCGGGCTCGTAGTGAGTGCGTCTTTCGCCGTTGCCGTTGGTTTCACGAACCGCACCGAGGCCTTTGAGGGTGCGAAGGCCTTGGCTGGCAGAGCCCTTGCTGATCTTTAGACGCTGGACGAGATCATCGAGCGAAAGCGGGGTCTGGGAAACAAAGAGGAGCCCGTAAATTTCCCCGACCGAGGGGGGCAGGCCGAGCACACGCACGCCGTCGACAAAGACTGAGACGACTTCGCGCTCGATCGCGTCGATTTCCTGACGGCTGTCATGATCGAGCTCCTGCATGGGTAAATAAATAGGCCGCCTAGTTATTTTGTTCAATAAAATTTGAACAAAAACTGCATTCCAAACTTGCCCGAATGCTTACAGACCTGTTGATTCTCCTGCATGCGTATCTTGGTCACTGGTGGCGCGGGCTTTTTGGGATCACATTTGTGTGAGCGTTTGCTCAACGAGGGCAACGAGGTCATTTGCATGGACAACTTTTTCACGGGTCGTAAGCGCAATGTGCTGCACCTGATGGGCAACCCGTACTTCGAGCTAGTGAGGCACGATGTGATCGAACCGTTCAAATTTGAGGTCGACCAAATTTACAACCTCGCCTGCCCGGCATCGCCGCCGCACTACCAGCACAATCCGATCAAGACCACCAAGACCTCGGTGATGGGAGCGATCAACTGCCTTGGCTTGGCCAAGCGGGTGGGCGCGCGGGTTTTCCAGGCCTCGACTTCTGAGGTGTACGGCGACCCCGAGGTCCATCCGCAGCCCGAGTCGTATCGCGGATGCGTGAACCCGATCGGCATTCGCGCGTGCTATGATGAGGGCAAGCGCTGCGCCGAGACGCTGTTCTTTGATTATCACCGTCAGAATCAGGTTGATATTCGGGTGGTGCGTATTTTCAACACCTATGGTCCGCGCATGTTGCCGGATGATGGACGGGTTGTTTCCAATTTCATCGTGCAGGCTTTGCAGGGCAGAGATCTGACCATTTACGGCGACGGCACCCAGACGCGCTCATTCTGCTATGTCGATGATCTCATTGAGGGCTTCGTTCGTTTGATGAATCATCCTTCGCAAACTGGTCCGGTAAACATTGGAAATCCTGGTGAATTTACCATGTTGGAGCTTGCCGAAATGGTGCTCAAGAAGGTGGGTGGTCCGTCGAAGGTGACGCATCTGCCCTTGCCTGGTGATGATCCCAAGCAGCGTCGTCCTGACATTTCCTTGGCGGAGAAAGACCTTGGTTGGAAGCCGAAGGTCGCGCTTGAGGATGGTCTGGATCCGACCATTGAGTACTTCCGAAAATTGTTGGCCGAGGGTTGAGAAATCCGCTTGGAATCCGCAGAAGCATTGAATAGGGATTTCCTCCCCATGGCGAAGCAGGCACTCGGAAAAGGACTTGGAGCATTGATCAAGAAAGGTGCGTCGGCACCTGTGACGAGTGCTGATGGCGTGGCTCGTGACATCAAGCGCGTGCGTGATGTGTCCCATGACCAAGTGGTGCCTAGCCCTTTGCAACCGCGCACGCATTTCATCGAATCGCCGCTCGACGAGTTGGTCGAATCGATACGCCAGCATGGGATCATTCAACCGCTGATTGTGCGTCCGGTTGGCGGCAAGCTTGAGTTGATTGCCGGTGAGCGTCGCTGGCGTGCGGCGGGAAAGTTGGGATTGGCGACCGTGCCGGTGATCGAGCGCGAGGCATCGGATCGCGATGTGCTTGAGATGGCTTTGATTGAGAACTTGCAGCGCGAGGATCTCAATCCGATGGAAGAGGCGGCAGGCTATGTGCGCCTCGCGAAAGAATTTGCGATGAAGCAGGACGAAATCGCATCGCGCGTGGGCAAGTCTCGCGCGACTGTGGCCAATGCCATGCGTTTGCTCGACCTGCATGCCGATGTGCAATTGCTCGTCGCGCAGGGGAGGTTGACTGTCGGGCATGCCAAGGCGGTGTTGTCGATCAAGGATCATGCCAGCCAGTTGCTGGTGTCGGATCAGATCATTCGTCGTCAACTCACCGTGCGCGCGGCGGAGAAACTTTCGCAATCAATCGCCAATGGCAGTCATGCCTCAGGCGCGAATGGATCCAAGCCCGCGGTTTCGCGTGAGGTCGATGTGCATGTGCGGGCGATTGCCAATCGCTTGCGAGAGCATCTTGCAACGCATGTGTCGATTCAGCATTCTGCAAAGAAGGGCAAGATCGAGATCGAATATTACGGCAACGACGATCTTGCGAGGTTGATGGAATTGATGGGTCTGCGGTCGTTGGACTGATGCGTATGCCATGATGGCGGATTATTTTCCGCTACCACATGACGGGTATCGCTTGCCGTGACGCGCGTTCGGCGTTAGCAGAGAGCATCAAACGACGATCTTTCAGTTTCCTGTTGGCCAAGCGGTATTTGAACCCGCGGCGTGCGATGTTGTCCTCGTTCACTCTGATTTCACTGATCGGTGTGATGCTCGGAGTTTTGGTGCTGGTGGTTGTTATGGCGGTCTATGCCGGGCTTGAGCGGGATGTGAAGGGGCGTTTGTTGGGATTCACGCCGCACATTTTATTGCGTCAAACCATGGAGATCGGCGAAGGGCCGATGGAGAACTGGCAGGAAATGGCGGAGAAGGCCAAGTCCTTGCCGCGGGTGCAATCGGCCACGGCTTTTGTGTCGGACAATGTCATCATTGATTACGAATCGTGGCAGCGACCGGTGATGTTTCGAGGCATCGACACCTCCGATGCCGTGCAGGTTGAGGGCATTGCAAGG
>JBEEOX010000092.1:0-6593 GCA_041191425.1 Verrucomicrobiota bacterium
GGCGAACGCCGCTGTGCTGGGCGATTCCGCCAAAGGCTTGCAGCACGATTGAGCTGTAGGCGCCAAACTTGCGTGCCGTGAGGGCATGACCCAACTCGTGGATCAGGATCGAAATGAAACCTGCGAGTACAAAGAGCAGGGTTTGAAGAATCGCCGAGGCCGAGTCGGCTCCCAGAGCACCGCCGATCAGCACCAGCGTGATCCAAAAAAAGGGCTGAACTTCCACCGGAATTCCAAAGATCGAGAACCGTACCATGCGCGCTCCTCATAAGGCCGCGCTGCTGGCATTGCAAGGGATTGACGCAGTTGGCCAGTTTCGTTAGATCATGCGCCTACGCACCCTTTTGACTCGTCTTGACCACTGAAAATTTCATTCGTCCTATACCCACACCGCTTGCAGCCAAACGCATGGCTGCGGGTTTTGCGATTTTGGTGAGCGCGTCCGTGTTTTCATCCTGCGGTGTCAATCAGGTGAAGCAGCCCCAGTTGCCGCCCGAGCCGGTGCTGTATGGATGGCATGACGATGGTGGACCTGGAAAAGTGACGGTACGCATCAGCCTGCCCGATCAGATTGCGGAGTATCAACGCGGCGGTCGCCCGATCGGATGGTCGTATGTGGCCACTGGCAAGGAAGGTCATGGCACACGGGCTGGCACTTATCGCATCATGGAAAAGATCGAGGACAAGTACTCGAACAAGTACGGGTGGATCGAAGATGAGTTTGGCAATGTCGTCGATGGCGATGCGAAGGTGGGTGATCGGGTTCCCAAAGGCATGAAGTATGTGCCGGCGCCGATGCCATATTGGATGAGGCTTACCTCGTACGGCATTGGCATGCACGGAGGACTCATCCCCGAGCCCGGCAAGCCCGCTTCGCACGGATGCATTCGTTTGCCCAAGGATTTTGTGCCGATTGTGTATGATGCCGTGGATGTCGGAACGCCGGTGGTCATCACCCACGCACCGAGTCGTCATGGTCCCATTTCCCCGCCGCCGAATCCGCAAATGGTGAGCAGCGAAACCGCCATGCCGCTTGGATCACCAACAGCCACGCCGCCGATGCCGTAGTTCAAAGCGAAGATTCGCAGGGAATCGCGGGCTGGGTTACAGTGAAGCGCTGCGCATCCAGTGATGCGAACGCCTCAATGGCGTTTGCGGCGAAGCAAGCCGATCGTGCCAAGTGCCGCGAGGATGGCGGCCGAAGGTTCGGGCACGGCGTTGTAATTCAGGTACACACCATCGACGCCTTGATACAGGACGAAGGAGGCATCGGAGCGTGCCGTGGTGAGAGAATCCCCTTGGCCGTCGAGCAACAAACTTGCTGCGAGTTGGAGGTTTTGGAATCCGGTGATGCTGCCCGTGACATCGAAGATTTTCCAACCTGAGGTACCGACGATGCTGGTGTCCCAGAAGCTGTCGGACCAGTCGACGGCGCTTCCCGAAAGAGCGAAATCCAAGTTGATGGTGGTCGCGCCGCTGAAGATGAGGTTGCCGTCCACATCGATGCCGTCATAGGAGGTGCCACGGCCAGAGACTGAGTTGGAAATGAGTTCCCACACGACGGATGAGCCCACGGTGTAGGTGAGATCGCCTTCGACGGTTTGCACGCCGGGGCTGTTACCGGGGGAGTGAACGCCCGAGATGGTCGTGTTGCCCGCGATCGTACCGGATCCCATCAGCGTCGCATCGCTTTGGATGGTTGTGCTGCTGGCGGTGGTGGTGTTCGCGCCATTGATGACGAGTGTTCCCGCCGTGGCGATAAGGTCGCCGCCGAGGCTTCCGCCACCCGACAACTCGAGACGACCTGCTCCCGATTTGGTGAGGCCGTGACCACCGCCATTGACGGAGCCGCTGATCCGCAAGGAGCTGCCTGTGCCGCTGCTCACGGTGAGATCATTGCCAAGCGCGAGGCCTGAGGAAATGGTGTGACTGCCTGCGGTGTTGGTGAGCAGTCCCTCGTAAGTTGCGTTGCCGAGGGTGACGGTGCCGCCGCTGCCTGTGGCGATGGTGTAAGCGGCCGAGGCGTTATTGAATGTGAGATTTCTGAGGTTCGGGTTGTTGCCGTTGAGTGAAATCGTGCGATCGGCGGTCGCGGCGCTGCCGAAGAGTGCGGTGTCACCAACGCTGGCCGCTCCGTCCATGCCAGGGGTGCCGCCGGCGTTGTCCCAGTTCGCGTAGTTGGCGAGGCTCCATGAGCCGTTGGCGTTGGTGTTCCACTCGGATTGACCGGTGTAGCCGAAGCCGCTGAGCGAAATCGTGCGGCTGCCGACGCTCACAGGATCGTTGGTCGCGCGGATCGAGTTGCTGCCGTCTTTGACCGAACTGAAATTCAACTGCACTGATCCGTTCTGCGAGCCCGAGCCGCTGATGCCGACGGTTACCGAGTGATTGGATCCTTGGGTGAGGTGGCTGCCTGGAAGGTTAGAGGCCAGTGCGTTTCCCGTGAGGCTGCCTTGCGAAACAGTGAGAGACTCAGTGAGACTGCCGGTGGTTGATGGGGCGCTGTTGCTGAGTGTGACTGAGGAACTCGCGCCGCTGCTGTTGGCGTGATAGCGCCCAAGATCGACACTGGTGGTGCTCGAAGAATGGTCGGCGAGAATGTAACCGGTTGCAGGGGCGATGGATGCACCTGCGCTGCCCGTGGTGTTGCTGTCTTGAATCCACTGACTTTGTGAGACCACTCCGCCACCCAGTGCCAGAAGTCCGTTCTTGAAGGAGTAGGAACTGTTGGTGGCGGCGTTCGACCGCATTCTCACGCTGTAGGCTCCGGGAGCAAGCGAGAGTGCGGATGATAGATTGACCGTGTAGCTGGAAATGCTTTGACCACTGAACAGGGAGGCTGAGAGCTCAGTGGTCTGAATCAATTCATTGCCGCCAGTGTTTCCACCAAAGCCTCTGTAGACTTCGATGATGACGGGATTGTTCTGGTTGTTGGGTCTGCCGAGTTGCAACGAGAATTGGGTCAGGCTGAGCCCAGATGCTGCAGAGGTGATGCCGAAGTTGTAGGTGTAAGCATTATCGACATCAATTTTGGTATTGGCTCCCGTGTCGTTGCCAACGGTCATGAGCACATTCGCGTGTAGCGAACTGCTGATGCAGCCGAGCGATAGGAGCATCAGGTATCGTTGAAAACGATTTTGAGAATACGGGCGAACGGGTGAGTTCATGAAAGCGGTGGAAGCGGTTCGACGGGGAGTCGGCGGGGAGTCGACGGGGAGTCGACGGGGAAAACCTAGCCGCATGAGGGCCCATTTGCAAAAAAACAATCCTCCGCCAGGGATATTTTTTCCTTTGCCAATCAGGCTTTCGGAGGATTCTGACCGTTTTTTTGATCCAGCGTGGGCCCGCAGGGATTTGAACCCTGGACCAAGGGATTATGAGTCCCCTGCTCTAACCGCTGAGCTACAGGCCCTTACAGGGATTCCGACGATTAACCTTGCCTAGTGCATACCGAAAATGCATACCATCTTGGCAACAGATCGCCAAGTCATGCAACAGGTCGCACAATTCACAAAGTCCAAGATAGCTTGTCTCGTTCGTCATCGGGGCGGGAAATACTACGCGACCACCAAGGTCTCAGGCAAGATCATTCGGCGATCACTCGACACCGACGACTACAATGTCGCCAAGAATCGATTGCCGGGAGTCTTGGCCGAACTCAAGGGAGCGAAGAACAGCGGCAAGGCAGGGACACTAGGCGAGGCCATCGCAGCCGAGGCCAACAGGGTGGACCCGACGATCAAGGCCACCACCCGGCGCTATTACCAGCAGATCGCCATCAGCGTGGCCAACAAGGTCGCCGCTCAGTTGCCGGTGGATCCAATGGGGCTCAGTCTCTCACGAGTGACACTAGGCGAGCTCAGGGAGCTCACAGATCGATTTGCAGCAACCGCAGCCGCTACTCGCTACAATGGACTGCTCGCTCTACTTCGCCGCACCTACGCCCGTGCCATCGAGCAAGGATTTGTTGCCAGCAACCTTCCGCTCGCCCTGAAGCGCAAGCGACCGCTGAAGATGAAGCATGATCTTCCGACCGCTGAATCGTTCGCCATGATCGTGGCCGACATCATCGCTCAGAGAAAATCGCACTCGAAGGCCACAGCGATGGCGGTGGAATTCCTAGCGTACACAGGTTTGAGAATCTCAGAGGCGCAATCGATCCAATGGTCCGACATCAAGGCCGATCACCTCGTGGTCCGTACCGCCAAGAATGACGACCTTCGACAAGTCCCTTTGATCCCTGCCGCATTGGATTTGCTGGCGAGGAAGAAGGCCGCCGGGGTCCCGACATCTCCCTCGGATCCCGTGATGCTCGTGAAGTCGCCAAGGATCGCATTGGATGGTGCATGTGAGCGCCTCGGCATCGATCACCTGCGAGTCCATGACCTGCGTCATATCTTCGCCACTAGGTGCATCGAGTCCGGCGTGGACCTGCCGACACTCGCCTCGTGGCTTGGCCATAAGGATGGCGGGGTCCTATGTGCTCAGGTCTATGGCCACCTATGCCAGAAACATTCCACCGCGATGGCAGGGAGGGTCAGAGCATGAATTTGCAAAAATTCCAATGGGGAGGCTGGACCATCGGCAAGATTGTTGATCGATCGGGCGAGAAAGGTTGAAAAACCGCGTGATAGGTCTGTTTGCATTATTCGCCTTGGTTACCAAACACCCTATTTTTCAAGGTGTTGCTGATGTTATTCACAATGGTTTTCATAAAAATCTTTAGAAGGTTTAGGAAAAATGTGAATATTGGACGGCGTTATGAACGACGCCGCGGTTGACACCCGAAAAAAGTTCGTGAGGAAAATCACGAATACAAAGCAGTCGGAGCAGGGTAATCAAGCGCCTGCTATCACCCACCCAACCATGCCGCTCGTGAGGGCAAAGGAGATTGCCCGGCATTTCGATGTGCATGAGAGGACGGTTTGTATGTGGGCACAGAATGGAGTTATACCATGCGTCCGCATCGGCGGTGCGCTGCGTTTTAACCTGGAGGCCATCATTGGCGGGTTAAGCTAATGAGCATGCGCTGCATAAAACAGCCGGGTGGACGTATTGCATATTCGTTCGCGGAATTCGCAGATAAAGTTGGAAAAGAGCGGACTTGGGTTTACCGCCAAGTTGCCAAAGGTCGTATCAGGGCCGTTACAGGATATGGCGCTGCCATGATCCCGGCATCGGAGATCGACCGCATCTTTTCATCAAACGAGGCCGCAGCCGCTGGGGCAGTCAAGTGAGACGCGAACCCCTCGAAGTTGAGCGCCTGGTACGCGCTGATCAACGCCACACAGCCTCAGAGCACCGCCGCGTGAGTATCGGTGGGCATGAGCAATTCCGTGCCGACATGCAGCGCCGTCTCCGCGCCATGCAGCAGTCGGACCCGATCGACAATGAACTCGAAACCGATTTCGGATGCCATGCGGCAGCTTCATCGAACGAAGGGAGGGCGAGTTGAAAAGTTGGCTCTGCTATTATCGATCACATGAGGCGGACAAGTTGCAGGCCAAGCACCCGAACGCGTTTCTTCTCTTGTGTCAGATTGCCCGCCGCGCCCGATTGACCCCTTGCCCGGTCACAGGCTTACAAGTTGGCCAAGCGTTTATCGGCGATTACCGGCAGGCTGGCATCAAGTCTGAACGGCAATATCGAACGGCGAAGAACACGCTCAAAACGCGCGGATTTTCGACATTCAAAGCGACGAGCAAAGGAACCATTGCAACCCTTTTGGAAAAAGGGATTTTCAGCCTTTCCCCGACTGAAGCGACGGACACAGCGACAGGCAAACGACAGGCAAGCGACAGGCAGGCGACGAGTAAGATAGAATGTAAGAATGGTACAATGAACAAAGAATATATATGCCGGGAGATCGAGTTTCCTTTTTCATCGGATGAGTTTCGGGAGGCATGGGCCGCTTGGGAACGGCATAAGCGAGAGATCAAAAAAAAGCTCACCCCAGAAACCATCAAGTGCCAGTTCAAAAAAATCAAAGCCATGGGCGAAGCTGAAGCCATCGCCTCAATCTACCGCAGCATCTCAAGCGGATGGCCGGACATCTACCTACCAAACACCAAAACCAAACCCGACCACCGCGAAGCAAAAGCACGCCGTGAGTATCCAGAACCATCAGCCCCATTGCCGATGCTATGAGGACACCTATTCATGCAAAAAACATGATCGGCGCATCATTCGACCTCACCGCATGGATAGATGCCGCGCCAGATGCATCAGAATCGCCTCCACGGCCTCCGAGCGATGAATGGGCGGCACTAGTCCGCACAGGACTTCCGAAGCGATACAGGCGATTCTGGAAGCGTCCAGAGGATGAGGAATGGAAGCGCAGATTCCAACGCATCAAGACCCGGTTGAAAAACGACCATGCCATGATTGCCATCGTCGGCAATCGCGGCACGGGAAAAACCCAACTCGCTGCCGAGATCATCAAAGACCTTGAGCCAGATCGGGCAATCTACACCACCGCGATGGGACTATTTTTGAGAATCCGCGCAACCTTCGACAAGGAAGCAAAAGAAACTCAAGACCGCATCGTGCGCGAGCTATCACGCACCCCGCTGCTAGTCATCGACGAGATGCAG
>JBEEOX010000093.1:0-6576 GCA_041191425.1 Verrucomicrobiota bacterium
TTTCGATGCTTGGCGTAGCCCGGGGTCGCATCCTTTTCGTGGGGCCATGGTGTGCCTTCGAAGTTCCAAGTGTGATCCGTGTCGCACCACACGCAGTGGAGGTTGCAGCGCGAGGCGCGGATGAACACGGCGGGAAGGCCGGCGGAGGGACCTTCGCCTTGCAGGGTGTGGAAAATTTCCGGGCCGGTGCCGAGTTGGGCAAGTTTCATGGCAGAGAAATAAAGGTCGGTGTGAACGCTGATGGACAACAAATTCCATGAGAGCTATGGATTGTTGCATGAGCATCATCACTGGCAGGGGCGATTCAGGCGAGACCGATTTGTTGTTTGGCAAAAAGATCGCCAAGTCATCGAAGCGCATCGAGGCGTTGGGTTGTGTCGATGAGCTCAATGCCGCATTGGGTATGGCGCGCGCGGCCGCATCGAATGAGCATTGGATTGGCCTGATTGATGCCTTGCAGGAGCGATTGGTGGGTTTGATGGGACAGTTGGCGACCTTGTCTGAGGACGAGGCGAGGTATCGGGAGAAAGGTTATGCGTTGATCGGAAAGGCCGATGTTGAATGGGTTGAAGCCGAGGCGAAAAGGTTTGAGGACATGGGTGTGCGCTTTACTGGATGGGCGCGGCCCGGAGCCGAGGGAAGTTTGGCGCGAGCGGGAATGGACTTTGCAAGATCACTGGCCCGGCGTGCGGAGAGGTGCGTGCTGGCCTTGCATGATTCAGGCGAGACAGTGAGTGAGGAGGTGAGAATTTTTCTCAATCGAGTCGCCGACCTTTTGTGGATTATGGCGAGGGTGGAGAAGTAAGAGGCAAGAAGTCAGAGACAAGACGAAGAGGTGTTTTTTCAAAATTGGCCGCTGAGTTTGCGGGCAGTCCAGAAGGTGGCGAGGAGTGCAATGAGTGCGGTGACGGTGGCCCAGTGCGACCAGAGTGGTGTGCTTGAGATGATGGGTCGAGGTTCGGGCAGGGCCTTGATGTCGTTAACAAGAGAGGGGATTTGATCGGGTTGAATCATGCGACCGCGGGTGATGCGCGCTATTTCTTCAAGCACTTCGGGAAGTGCGGGTTGTCCGGTTTTTTCAATTTCCGACCCTTGGGCGACGAGGCTGGTTTCGAGCGGGTTGGATTCGTCCTTGCTGTTGATCACACGGAGTTTCCAAGTGCCAGGTTGATCGATGGTGAAGCGTCCGCTGAAAGAACCCCAGGTGGATTCCAATTTCTCGAGACTAAGGCGTTGGGCTCGTCCGTCGGGTGAGGTCAGGTCGACATCGACGCCACCATCGCGAAGCGGCGAGCCATCGGGTTCGAAGGCGTTGGCGTTGATCGTGACCATGTCACCAGTTTGCGGTCGTTCGGGATTGAAATAAACGCGCACGCGTTTTCCGGCGGCCATGTTGCGTTGGTAGGACATCCAGCGTGCGACTTGTCCCCAGAAGCGGTAGTGGTAAAGGTCTTCCACGCCGCGCCGCCAGCGCCATGCTGAGTCGATGCCCATGAAGAGGACCTTGCCGTTGCCTGCGGACTTTGTGACGAGCAGAGGCGTGGGTCCAAACTTGCCGCGGTTGTTGCCATGCACAGCGAGCACCTCGGCACCGGCCTTGGCTTTGATCACCGGAGCATGCCAGAAGAAACCCGGAAGTTGTCGCCAGACTTCAGGGTTTTCTTCCTCGTTATCGCCAAGCAGCGTGAGCAAAGAAGAACGGCCTTCGGAGGTGAGGCTGAGTGGAGTGGCGAGCGAGTCGCGGATCCCGTTGCGTTGCGTGTCGTCGAGCACGACCGGCATAAGGTCGGCGAGTTCGGTATCGAGCAAAGAAAACTGATGACCTTTGCTGCCGGGAAGAAAGACCACGCCTGATGCCTGATTTTCCACAAGCCCGCGAATGAGCGAGCATTGTTCTTTGGTAAGCTGGTTGTTGCCGATGCCGACATCGCCGAGGAAAATCACATCGTAGGGCGCGAGCTCTTCGGGTTTTGATGGGAAAGAGGAAATGTAGTGGGGTCCGCCCCCAGGCCCGAGGGTTGTATGAAACAGCAGACATGAGAGTTCAACGCCGGGGTCGCGTGAAAGCGCGTTGCGCAGGAATCGGTATTCCCAGCGCGGGCGGCTTTCGACAACGAGCACGCGGATTTTTTCCGGGCGGCCGGCGATGGAAAATTTGCGGGTATTGTTGGTCGCGATGAGTTCGCGCTCGTGCACAGGCAGAGAGATCTCGAGGGTGGATGAGCCTTCCTTGCGTATGCGCCAGAGCAGAGATTCGTAGGTTTCCGCGTTGGGCGGAATGACGATGCTTTTTGACTGCTCGTTTCCTCTTTCATCGCGCACGCGAATGACACTACGGACTTCGCGGTCGAGTGATGAGCGGATCGTGAAGGGGATTTGCACATTCTCGCCGACGATGCCGTAGCTTGGAGCGTTGACCGTGAGAATTTCGATATCAGGCAGGCGCTGGGTGCTGCCGACGGGTATTGCAAAGAGCGGAATGTTTCGAACGCGGAATTTTTGTGCAGCGGCGATGGGTGGTTGACCCATGTTGTGATCGCCATCGCTGAGCATGATGACCGCGCGGAGGTTGTCGTGTTGCTTGAGCGTATCGTTGAGCGCGGCGTCGATGTTGGTGCCGCTGACCGCATCGGGTGCGGCTTTCGCAAAAGGAATGCGAAGGATTTCGTTTTTGCCGTTTGCTGAGAGTGGGTTCCAAAGCTCTGACGCGAGCATCGCAGAGGTCAGTTCTGCGCGCGAAACCACCTTGGCTTCGCTGCTTGGTGTGGCAGGCATTGGCGCATCGATCGTTTCCATCGATTTCGATGCATCGTGCAAAATCACGATTTGAGGTTTGGTCGAAGGGTGCAGGGTTTTGCGCCACTCGGGTTGCATCAGCATGATCACGATCATGGTGACAGCGGTGATGCGAAGTGATTCAAGCGCGATCGAGCGTCGGGGTCGCGGCGAGCGTTTGATAGCGATGAATGATAGGATCCCTGTGAGGATCAGCGCAATCGTGCCAATACTTATGCCTGTGGGAGTTGGTGAGAAGTGGAGCAAGTTGATGCGTCAGTGAAAATGTTTCATCCGCGACTCGGTGTGCCTGTGGCTTGTGGGGCACGCGGAGCTTTGGGGTTGAGGCATAGGATTGCTTCGGCAATAAGAAACAAAAGCATGGCATACAGAAAAAAACGCCATGCTTCGGAGGATCCTTTGCCATCGGTGTTCTTGCCTGCTTGGTCGAGGAGGGTGTGTCGCGTGCCTTGAAGCAGCGCGTTGATGGCGTTGTGGTTTAGCGATTCAGGTGTGTCTTCGATCTCTGGTCGGTTGATGGCAAGGAGGCCATTGGCGGATTTTTCCACGCCTGCAAGGAATGCGTCATCTGTCATTTCATCGCCTTGAATTTTGAGGCGGATCCGAGTGTTGGAATTTCGGGTGAGCGCATTTTCAGCGTCGACGGTGGTGAATAGTGAATTTTGGAAACGCTCGTTGCCTTCATGAATGACGCGCTGAACGAGCGGCAGAAGCACATCGGCATCGCCGAGGTTGGACCACGCATAATCGGGCACGGTACCAAGAAACCAAGCGGTGCCGTGATCGAAGATACGGCGCACGAGAGCGGGTTGCTCATCCTCCCAGCGGGCAAGGGTGGTGGCATCGCCTTCGAGGATTTGTCGGCGTAGCGCCTTGAGTCTTTGTGCGGCAACCGGCGATCCGTCGAGCCCGTCGCGTAGTGGACCATCGTCGCGGTTCCATTCTCTTAAAGTGAAAAATTTCCCCATCGGTGCCGTGCTGGTTTGACTCCATCCGAGGTTGTTGAAGGTGGTGCTAGATTGAGTGCCTGGCGCGAAAAAACACACATGCCCGCCAGACACGAGGAAGCGGCGCATGGCTTCGGCGGCCGCGCCATCTGGCAATGGTGCAGCCCACAGAACGGCGGCGAGCTCAGGTGAAATTTTTTGTGCGGCTTGATCAGGTGAAACGATGGTCGCATCCATGTTCATGTCTGGCGGTGCTGCCGCGAGTGATAGGTAATCAGCGGTCTCACCGGGAGGAGCGACGACGAGTGACACGGCTTTTCGTGACGGGCCGTAAACGAAGTACGAGGTGTTGTCGCGGAGATTCGAATCGGCTGCGAGTGTGAGCCAACCGTGACCCGTGCTTTGTGAGTTGGGCAACGCGATGCGCTTTTGAAAGCGAGAGATCGTGCCGTTGATTGCGATGCTTTCGACGATGTTGGATTCGTTCAGATGGGTGGTAAGTGTCGCGGGTGCATCTTTGCTCGCGGCGTCGCGATGAATTTCCACATCGAGAAGCAGTTCATCGCCGACTCGGCGTGACTCGGTGATGCGAATGGCGTCGTTGGCCCCCCCCGCATTGGTCATCGAAAGGATGCGAAGCGTCGGTGCCTTGGGCATACTGGCAATCGTCGCGCGGATCGAATTCCAGCGGTCATCGGAGGGTAGCCAGTTGCTGGATTGAAGGTCCGAGGCGATCCAAATTTCCGAAGGTCCGGCGACATCGGTTAGAAAAGCAAGGGCGCGACCAAGCAGGGCGGGGATGTCCGCAGCTGTGTCGGTGGGTGCAGTTGATGAAAGGGTGGAGAGAAGTTCGGGCGAGGCAATTTCCTGCAGTTCTCCGCTGGCGCTATCGATCAGCGAGAGGCGCGGATTGCCGAGGTTTTTGATGGTTGTTGAAATTTTTTCCAAAGCCGCCTCGCGTCGGGATTGGTTGGAGGTGGTTTTCATTTCCATCGATGCGGAGCGATCAAGGATCAGCACCACCGAGCTGATCGATCCGCTTCCCCATCCTATGATTTCCGAAATAACCGGTCTAGCGACGGCGATGGCGAGCGCAATGAGGCCCAGCGAGCGACAGGTCAGAATTGCGATGTGACGCAATTTTTTTTCACCGCGATACTGGCGGGTTGCACTCAGCAGAAAGCGCATCGCTGCCCATGGAATCGTCTTGTGTCGGCGTCGGTTGACCAGATGGATGATCACCGGCACAGCTGCGGCGAGCAGAAACCAAAGCAGTGCTGGGGATAAAAAATGCATCGAAATAAGCGCAAAATCTTAAGTACCAAATTGAAAACGGCAGATGATGAATTAGTGCTTGGTCCTCAAGTTTCTCGCCGTGAGAAATTCGCGAAGCAGTGATTCGACGGGAGTGTTTGTCGTCACGAGGCGGTAATCGCAGCGTGCTTCAGCGCATTCGAGGCGGACTGATTTGAGAAAGGTATCGAGAGCGATTTGGTATTCCTCTGCGATGAGTTCAGGTTCGGCGACGATGGAGTGGTTGTTTTCCATGTCGACAAACCGATGGGGGCGTTCGAAATCGAAATGCATTTCCGCAGGATCCATCACGTGAAAGACTGACACATCGTGTTTTTGCTGTTGGAGGTGACGCAGCGCGTTGGAGAGAGGGGCGGTGTCGGTGAGGAGATCCGAGAGAATCACCACGAAGGATCGTCGCGGGGCTTTTGAGGCGATGGCGTGCAGGGCTTCGGCGAGTCCCGTTTCACCCGAGGGCGCTATCGAATCTAGCGCAGAAAAGATGCGCTCGAGGTGGGCTGGGCGTCGACTGGGCGGGATTTCGAGTTGGAGTTTTTCGGCGCAGACCGACAAGCCCGCGGCATCGCCTTGGTTGACGAGCAAGTAAGCGAGTGATGCAGCGATGCGGCGGGCGAATTCGAATTTTGATTCACCATCGCTTTGAAAGTCCATCGAGCCGGAAGCGTCGACGACAAAGATCGCGCGCAAGTTCGTGTCGGCTTCGTATTCCTTGATGTAAAAGCGGTCGGATCGGGCGAACGCTTTCCAGTCAAGGCGGCGTGTATCGTCGCCCGGAACATATTTGCGGTATTCGGCAAATTCGACCGATGATCCACGGTGTGGCGAGCGGTGGCGGCCAGCCATATTTCCAGTCATTGCGACGCGGGCATCGACAGGCAGTGAGGCCAGACGGGCAAGCATGGAGCTGTCGATGAAATCGTACACGTAAGAGAATCAAGAGGCAGGAATCCAGAGTCAAGAAAGAGAAGAAGGATAATGGCGGGAATCAAGATTCCAGAGAGAGAGAGGTGGTGATGGTTTTAGGTGTCCGATGAGACCGCTGAGCATTCGTGAGATTTCGCGTGTCTCTTCAATCATGTCATCCGTATTGGCAAATGGCTGGGTCTTTAATTCACGGCAGACTTCGCGATGAATCATCAATTGAGTGCGAAGTTCACCACACGAACCTTTACTGTAGCTTAGAAACCTCACGAAATCCGCATCGGAAGATCTCTCTGCTCCCTCCGCAATGTTTGAGGGAATTGAAATCGCAGAGCGTTGAATTTGATCCTTGAGCGCGAATTCTTGCGACTTGTGCGATATGACGCAGACATCCACTGCCAGTCGGCACCCACGCTTCCAGACATCCAGATTTTCAAAGTTATGGTCCATGATACGATATCTCTCTTGTTTCTGGATTCTTTTCTCTTAAATCTTATTCGCGTGCTTCGCGGATCAGTCGCTCGACGATTTTTTTCGAGTTCATGCCTTGGGACTCCGCGTTGAAATTGGTGATGACGCGGTGATTGAGAACCGCGGG
>JBEEOX010000094.1:0-6480 GCA_041191425.1 Verrucomicrobiota bacterium
AAGTTCGTGCCTGCCCAAGTGCCCCCGCCGGGAATCGAACCCAGATTTAGAGTTTAGGAAACCCTCGTTCTATCCATTGAACTACGGGGGCCTGTTGCAAAGCGCCCTTCCCTTACCCCCACCCAGCTACCGCCGCAAGCCGCATGTGGCCGCGTTGCCGATGATTGCGAGTAGAAATCATGTGCTCAAGGTGGCGCGGTCTCGCCGAGACCGCATCGTGAGATGCATGATTAAAGCGCCTATTGGTCTAGAATGTTGAAAGCCTCGACTTTAGAGGGGTTTTGACTCCGCTCCGCTACGTCCAAGCCAAGTCCGATTTCCTCCTCCGGAAATCGAGGACTGCCATCGGGGCAAATGCCCCGGTGCTTTCATCCCACCGCCCAATGAATGGACAATCTGATCTAACCACGATCTTCTATCTACGATCCACAATCCATCTACTGTGGTCGGGGCGGCGGGATTCGAACCCACGGCCTCTTCGTCCCGAACGAAGCGCGCTACCAGGCTGCGCCACGCCCCGACAGGCAGATGGTGCGCGGGAGTACTTATGCACGCGATGATGCACGAGCAAGTGGAAATTAGGCATGGGCGGCGGGATTGCCTGCGCAACACCATGGCTTGCGCTCCGCCCTGGATGGGGTATGTTTCAGACATGAGGGCAATGCCATGCATCTGCAAAGCGCTTGTCGCCGCGATGGTGGCGCTTTCGCTTGGCGTGTTCTCACCTGCCTTGGCGCTGACGAATCCAGAGCCACCATGTTGCTGCCAAGTGCGCGACGGTTGCGAAAAAAACTCCACTCAGTCCTCATGCCTGTGCCCTGCCTGCCCCTCAGCGCATCACGCAATACCGATGGCCATCATGGCTGAGAGTAAATGCATTCAGCCTCTTCACGAGCCTGCATTTCGTTGGAGCTTTCGCAACGAGTGGGCCGCTGGACGTCGTAGCGCTCCTCCCGTCCCGCCACCGCGAGTCATGCTCTGAAACGACCTCGGGCCCGAGCTCCTCGGGCAAAACCCATTTTCAATTCTCACATAGAAAGAAAAAATCATGAAAACATTCATCACTGCCATCGCGCTCGCCTTCATGGCGACGGTTGCATCTGTCCAAGCCGCGGGCTCCAGTTGCCCAGAGTGCTGCAAGGACAAGAACTGCGCCGAATGCTGCAAAGGCAAATGCGAAGAGTGCGCCGGTTGCAACAAATAAGGCGCTGCTCAGCATGAGCTAAAAATCGGGCGTGGCTTTTCATCGAAAGGCCACGCCTCTTTTTTGTCGCGGCTGGAACGGCCTGCGCCATTCCATACTGCTTCGCATTCATTGGCGTTCATTGGCGGTTTGATTTTTCCATGAGTCGGCGCCGCGACCGCGCTACCTTGGGGGTACTCTTCTTTACGAATCAGTGATGCCGCAAAAATCCTTATTTCAAGAACTCAAAAAAATCCCTATCAAATCCCAGACCCAACCATTCTCCCCACATGAAACAGCCCAAGAAATCTGCTATTCGCAAGTCGCCAAAAAGCGCGTCCAGCCGCATCAGTCCGCTTGCCGCCCTCTTGGCTTTGCCGCTGCCCGCTCACGCGACGGAAACCAAGGACTGGCAGAATCCCGAGCTCACGGGGATCAACAACCTCGCGCCGCATGCCACGATGGTGATTTGCCCGGACGAAGAAACGGCCAAGCAGATTGGACCCGTCTCGAATGCCGAGCGCGTGAAGTCGCCGTTCTACCGCTCCCTGAACGGCGATTGGAAATATCACTACGCAGCCAATCACACCGGACGCCTGCCAGACTTCTGGCAGCCAAGTTTCGACGACTCCTCGTGGAAGACCATTCCCGTGCCGGCGAATGTGGAAATGCAAGGCCACGGCGTGCCGATTTATGTAAACATCAAATATCCTTGGACCTACAACACCAAGCCAACGCCGCCCATCGTGCCCGAGGATGATCCGAACAACACGGTCAATTCCTACCGCCGCACATTCACTATACCACAGGACTGGGATGGTCGTCGGGTGTTGATCACTTTCGACGGCGTGAACTCAATGTTTTATCTTTGGATCAACGGCCACAAGGTCGGCATGGGCAAGGACAGCCGTACGCCGGTCGAGTTCGACATCACGCCTCATCTGCAAAAGGGCGAGAACCTGATCGCGGTCGAGAACTTCCGCTGGTGCGACGCGTCGTATCTTGAGGATCAGGATTTCTGGCGCTTGAGCGGCATCTTCCGTGATGTGTACCTGTGGTCGCCGAGTGATTTGCACATTCGTGATTTCCAGGTGAACACCGATCTCGATGCCGATTACCGTGACGCTCAACTGAACCTGCAAGTAAAAGTGCAAAACACCGCGCAGACCGAAGCGGCGGCCAAGGTTGAGGCAACTTTGCTCGATGCCGATGGCAAGACGATCGCCACCAGCAGCACGGAAGTGAAGGCTGCTGCCACAGGCGAAGCCGAAGCGAAGCTGAGTGCCGCCGTGAAAAATCCGCTCAAATGGACCGCCGAAACGCCGAACCTTTACAAGCTCCTGCTCACGCTGAAAAACGACGCAGGCAAAGTGCTCGAGGTCATCCCGACGAATGTCGGTTTCCGCAAAGTGGAGATCAAAGACGGCAACCTCCTCGTGAATGGTCGTCGCGTTTTGATCAAAGGCGTAAACCGTCACGAGCACGATCCGGATCTCGGTCAAGTGGTCACACGCGAGCGCATGCTGCAAGACATCCGCGTGATGAAGCAGCACAACATCAACACAGTTCGCAACAGCCATTATCCGAACATTGCCGCATGGTACGCGCTTTGCGATGAGTACGGACTTTATGTCATCGACGAGGCCAACATCGAGAGTCACGGCATGGGCTATGGCGCGGAGTCGCTCGCCAAGCAACCCGAGTGGGCAGCCGCACACATGAACCGCACAGTGCGCATGCTCGAGCGAAACAAAAACCATCCATCGATCATCATCTGGTCACTCGGAAACGAGGGCGGCGACGGACCGAATTTCGAAGCCACCTCGGCTTGGATCAAACAACGCGATGCCAGCCGCCCCGTGCACTACGAACAAGCCAAAGAACTTCCGCACACCGACATCGTCTGCCCGATGTATGCAAGGCCTTGGCATTTGAAAGAGTATTCCTCCAAGCCGCAAACGCGTCCGTTCATTTTGTGCGAATACCAACACGGGATGGGCAACAGCTGCGGCGGCATGTGGGATTACTGGAACCTCATTTACACGCAGCCCTATCTTCAAGGCGGATCCATCTGGGATTGGGTGGATCAAGGCATTCGCCAATCGCAAAAGCGCCCAAATCAGGACCGCTACTGGCCAGTAAAACCAGGCGAGCCGACTTTCTGGAGCTACGGTGGTGACTTTGGCCCGAAGGATGTGCCGAGCGATGACAACTTTTGCTGCAATGGCTTGGTGTCGGCCGATCGCAAGCCAAAGCCGCCGCTCCTCGAGGTGAAACATGTGTATCAATACATCCATTGCAAAGCCGTCGATCTCGCGGCTCGTAAGATCGAGGTGAAAAACTGGCACGACTTCACCAACCTCAAGGACATCGCCACGATCGATTGGCGCCTGACCGGTGATGGTCGCCTGCTTGAATCAAGCACCATGGATGCGCCCGACCTCGCACCCTATGCCACGACGACGCTCACCGTACCAACGAAGTCATTCGAAGCCGCGCCCGGCGTTGAATATTTCATCGAACTCAGCTTTCGCCTGAAAAACGATGCCCCTTGGGCTGAGCGCGGACACGAGTTAGCGTGGGATCAATTCAAGCTGCCCGACAGCACGCCCGCTGTGGTGGCCAAGCCCGACTCGTTTCCAAAATTGGAAGTCGAGCAAAACGATGCGCAAGCTGTGGTGCGCGGTCGCGATTTTGTCGTCACCTTCGACAAGAAGGCAGGCGCGCTCACTTCATGGAAAGCAAACGGCGTTGAGTTGATTGAATCGCCGCTGCGCCCGGATTTTTGGCGCGCTCCGATTGACAATGAACGCGGCCGTTTGATGCATCTCGACCACATCAAGGACAGCCATGTGTTTGAGTCGGACAACTACAAGCACCTGAGAAATCTACCCAAGACCCAAGGCATCTGGCGCGAGGCTCACAAGAACGCGACACTCGAATCGTTCGAGGTCAAAGTGGTGGCGGATCATCAAATCACGGTGATCGCCCAACACGCCTTGCCTTCGGTGCAAGCGACTTGGCAGACAACTTACAGCATCTTCGGCAATGGCGAGATTGCCATCGCGGCGCAGTTTGATCCAAAAGACAAAGAGCTGCCGCGCATTCCGCGCATGGGCATGCAGATGGTCATGCCCGCGGGATTTGAACGCATCGAATGGTTCGGCCCCGGCGAGCACGAAACTTATTGCGATCGCAAAGACGCAAGGTTCGGTCGCTATGAAGGACTCGTGCGCGACCAGTTGTGCGAGGACTATGTCGAGCCCGGCGACAGCGGCAACAAGGTCGAGGTGCGCTGGTTGGCGCTGACCAACAAGGAAGGCATCGGTCTGCTGGCAATCGGCGAACCTTTGTTGAGCGCAAATGCCCTGCACCACACCACCGACGATCTTCAAACCGCCAAGCATCCCTACCAACTTTTGCAGCGTGACATCACGGTCTTGAATCTAGACCTCAAGTCGCAAGGCGTTGGTGGTGACAACAGCTGGGGCGCGTGGCCGCACGATCCATGCTTGATCCCCGTTGAATCTCAAGGTTACCGCTTCCGACTCATGCCGATCACGAGCAAGGACGATCCGGGCAAGCTGGCTCGGGTGCAGATTGCAAAACCGTGATTCCATCGGCGAACAAAGAGCCGCTCACGCGTTTCACGAAATTGATTCAGCGTTCGGCGGCTCAGCCCTTGGACCTTACTGCGCTGCGTCCGAGCTCCTTCTCGAGTGCTGCACGCATCTCTCGAGCGAGGCTCGGATAACGCGCGGCGAGGTTTTTCTGCTCAGATGAATCCTCTGGCAGATAGTAGAGCGCGCCAGGCTCGGCGATGACCTCCCGCGAGAAAGCACCGGCCTCATTGCGATAGGTCATCTGACCCGGCGGCAGGTATTTCCAATCGCCGCAACGCAGGGCCTCGATGCCGACCCCTTGCTGGACCACTTGCTCGCGGCCGTTCATCGACTTGCCAGTGAGTGCGTCGAGCAAGTTGCGGCTGTCGCGCGCATGACCCTCGGGAATAACAGCTCCCGTGAGCGTGGCGAAACTGGCGAGGAGGTCGACTTGACTGATGAGTGCGTCGGAAATTCCAGGCTCGATAGCGCCCGGCCAACTGACGATGAAGGGCATGCGGGTGCCGCCTTCCCAAGCGCTGTATTTGCCACCACGCCACGGACCCGCTGCACGATGCGTGCCGTTCTTTTCGATCGCATCGTCGTGGTACCCGTCAAAAAGCACGGGGCCATTGTCGCTGGTAAAAATGACGAGCGTGTTTTTGAGCATCTGGCGACGCTCAAGTGTTTCTAACAGAATGCCAACGCCCCAATCCATTTCGACAATCGCATCACCGCGCACTCCGAGGCCGCTGGATCCGCGGAATCGTGGATGCGGCACTCGCGGCACATGATTTTCATGGGTCGCATAGAAAAGAAAGAATGGCTGCTCGCGCGGTGTCTCGATGAACTCGACGGCCTTTTTCAAAAAGGTGCCGGGCATTTCCTCGTCCTTCCAACGCGCTACCTTGCCACCCGTCATCGTGCCAATGCGGCTGATGCCATCAACGATCGTTCCAGCGTGTTGTTGATCGGCGCGGACCTTGAGCAAGTCGGGATGGGAAATGCCTGTGGGCTCATTGCCGATTTGTTGCGCGTAGCTGACCTGCACCGGATCCGCAGGGTCGAGGTTCACAATGCGGCCATTTTGAATGAACACGGCGGGAACCCGATCACCTGTGGCTGCCATGTGAAAGGAATAGTCGAAACCAAGCTCGCGCGGGCCGGGCTTGATCTCACCGTTCCAATCCAATGGCTTGTTCGTTTCGCCAAGTCCAAGATGCCATTTGCCAACCAAGCCAGTGGCATAACCTTGCGCCTTGAGGATCGAGGCGATGGTGGGCTTGGCGGGGTCAATCAGAAGCGGCGCGTTGCCAGGCAGAATGACCGCTTCTTCGTTGCGAAAGGGATACTCGCCGGTGAGCAACGAGTAGCGCGAAGGCGTGCAAGTGGAGGCCGTCGCATAAGCCGAGGTGAAACGCATGCCCGACGCCGCCAGTCGATCAAGATGAGGCGTGGCCACCGCAGTAGCACCATAACAAGCAAGATCCCCATACCCCACATCATCCGCATAGATGAGAAGAATGTTAGGTTTCTGCGCAGCATGTGACACCGCTGCTATCAGCATGATCACCGTGAGAAACGCTGGCATCGCTCTTTTCATAGCTGATGTTTGTGGATGAAAATTTTCCCAATGACAACCGCTTTAGACTCTATCTTGTTTTGAAACTGTATTGGTTTCGCAATCATCGTAGG
>JBEEOX010000095.1:0-6463 GCA_041191425.1 Verrucomicrobiota bacterium
ACGAGATCCCGAAAGCGGGTTTCATCGCGCGAAATGACTCGGCGGCGGGTGTCGTCCCATGCAACACCTTTGCTCGTGGAAACTTCGTCGGGAAAAAGTTCCGCGAGCCATGCAGGATCGATGGCAGTTGCACGCCGCAGGTGGACGATGACCTCTCGCGCTTCGACCTCGGTGATTTCCGCCGCAACGAATGCTGCGGCATTTTTCGTGCAGGATTCTTCGTCGAGTTTTCCGCGGCGATTGCCAATAAGGCGGCAGGCAAGTGTGCCCTGATTGAATCGGATCGCGAGTTGATCGCTGAAACTTGCGAGTATTGCCTTGCCAATTGCCTCGTGATGAGAAGCAAAGTCGATGGCTTGAAAATTCCATCCATGGCTTTCGGCGATTGAGCGCAGTCGGTCGAATCCTTGCGCGGTCTCTCGTGCGCCACGCGCAAGGATGCCGACTTGCCCGCAGCGTTGTGGATCGAAGTTCATCGCGGCGGCCGATTCGAATGCACGCCACTCGCCCGCGAAATCGGATTGATCATCGGCGAATATGAAATCCTTGCGACCGACACCGCTGCGCTTGTTCGTGAAAACGCCTTCGCCTTGCACGGCGGCGGCAATGAAGGCCGTCTCGGCGACGCATCCGTGCTCATGGCCAGCGAGCATGAGGCGCGAGAAACGCGGCTCGAGAGGCAGCGCTGCCATTTTTTTACCCTCGTCGGTGAGCGAGCCTTTTTCATCAAGCGCGCCGAGGTCGTGAAGCAAGTGCTCGGCGCGAACGAGTGATTCTTCCGTTGGCGCGTCGAACCATCGAAAATTTCGAATCTCATTCACGCCCGCGGCCTTGAGCATGAGCACCGCTTCGGCGAGATCGACGCGTCGAACTTCGGGCGATTCAAAATCCGCGCGGCGCGCATGATCGGCCTCGCTCCATAGGCGGAATGCGCGTCCGGGTGCGGTGCGGCCGGCGCGACCCGCGCGTTGCTCGGCGGCGGCGCGTGAGATTTTTTTCACCAGCAGTGTGTTGATGCCACGGCGAGGTTCAAACGAGGCGATGCGCGCGAGGCCGGAATCGATGACCGTGCGGACCCCGTCGATGGTAAGCGATGTTTCCGCGACATTGGTGGCGACGATGATTTTGGGTTTGTCGCCGGGGCGGATCGCCGCCTCCTGCGCGGCAGGGGGCAGAGTGCTGTAAAGGGGAAACACCTCCCAACCTCGAGTGGTCGACCCCTGCTCGAGCAACTCAATGGTTTTGCGGATCTCATGAGTGCCCGGCAAAAACATCAGGATGTTTCCCGCATCGCTCATCGACATCGCTTCGCGACACACGCCGACCATTCGCTCCCAGATCGGAATTTCGCGCGGTGGCCCGCCACGCCGGTCATGGGTTGGGGCTTTTTCGGGACGATAAAAAACCTCAACGGGGTAAGTGCGTCCGCCTGCTTCGAGCGTGACAGCGGGCGCGAGGAAATCGGCCAAGCCTGCAGTTTCAAGGGTGGCCGACATCACCACCACTCGCAGATCCGGGCGCGTGGTGTCCTGCAGATCGAGGCAGCGAGCGAGCGCGACATCGACTGCGAGTCGGCGCTCGTGGAATTCATCAAAGATCACCGCGCCGATGCCGTGGAGTTGTGGGTCATCCTGGATCCATCGCTGAAACACACCGTCGGTGAGGTAGAGGATTTTGGTTTCGTTACCATACTTCGAATCGAAGCGCACCGCGTGACCGACCTCGCGCCCCACGCTCGTTCCGCGTTGTTTTGCCACCCATCCGGCAAGCAATCGCGCGGCCATGCGTCGGGGTTCGATGACGAGGATCATGCCCTTCACTCCGGCATCAGGCAGCATGCCCGGCACTTCAGTCGATTTGCCGGATCCCGTGGGAGCCTTGAGCAAGACGCGCGCGCGATCTTCACTTGAGACAGCGGTACGCAAGGCCTCGGCGATTTCGAAAACAGGCAATGACACGCCCGTGGATGTGGATGGAAATACGGCATCGGGAAAGCGCAAAGAGGGTGGAGCGGTGGTCGGGCACCCGCGGCTGGTTGGGTGAATCAATTTCGGCCCAAATTTTGAGGATTTGCCCAAACTGAGCGCCCGACGGTGATTTTTGCAAAAATTTCGCTCACTGGCGCATTGACATCCCGCCGCATTCTCCTAGTCTCACCGCCCCGCGACCCATGCCGGACGCGAAATCCTAAATTTCCAACGAGGCCCCAGCCATGAGCAAACGCACCTTCCAGCCCTCCAAGCGCACCCGAAAACAACAATTCGGCTTCCGCGCCCGCATGGCCACCAAAGCCGGTCGCGACATCCTTCGTCGTCGTCGCCAGAAAGGTCGCAAGCGCCTCGTGCCGAAGGGTGCCGAAAACCCGTTCAAGCGTCACACGACGCAGCACGGTTCCTAATTTCCCGACCGCATCGCGGAAACGGGCTCACATCTTGGCCCACCGATGAGACTCCCGCGCAAATGCAGCATGAAGCAGCGTGGCGACTTCGCTCGAGTGCGCCAGTCAGGTCAGGCCAAAACCGGCCGCTTCGTGATCCTCAGCACGCTCGCCGATCCAACGCTCAATACCTTGCGCACCGGATTCATTACCAGTCGTCGCGCGGGCAAAGCCCACGAGCGAAACCTCCTGCGCCGTCGCTTTCGCACGCTTGTGCAGGCCCACGCTCCGGGCTTCGGCGACCTCAAGCGATTTCTCGTCACGATCGCACGCCCCGGCGCGGCCAAAGCCAGCTTTGCCGAACTCGAAGCCGACTGGCTCAATCAGGCTCGTCGCCTGAAATTGATCCGCCAACATTCCGCTGACACATGATCAAGCGCATCGTCACCTTATTGATTCGCGGGCTCATCCGTTTTTATCAGATCGCCTTGCGTCCGATGATCAAATTTGCCGCAGGCCCGGGTGCTGGATGCCGCTTCACGCCTTCTTGCTCGCACTATTTTCTGCAGGCGGTCGAAACTCATGGCCCGCTGATCGGATCATGGCATGGCATTCGCCGGATTTTGCGCTGTCATCCATGGGGTGGCTGCGGTTATGACCCTGTCCCGCCGGCACTTTCTTCTAAAGCCAATCATCTTTAATCCGCATCTCATCTTTTCCTATGTACGATCGCAAAACTTGGGTAGTCCTCGCCATATGTGGCGCGCTGCTGGCCCTCAATTTTCATTACGCTTCCAAAAATCAACGCGCCGCCGCTGAGGTCCGCGCACGCGAGGAGGCCTTGCAAAAAACCAAGCCCGCCATCGAGCCTCAATCAACCGAGAGCAGCGCGGGCCTCGTTGTCACGCCACCACCACCGCCGGCCGAAGAGGAATTGGTGACGCTCTCCAACGACAAAGTTTCCTTCGTCTTCACCAACATCGGCGGTGGCATAAAAAACGCAGTTTTCCAAAACGAATTCGAAGTCGGCAGCAAGACCAGCAAGGTCGAGATCAACCGCTTTCACATCGGCGCCATCGGCACATTGGCAGGTGCGGGTGAAACATTGGAAAACATGATATTTTCGAAGATCGACGCCGAATCGGTCGAGGGCAAAAAAGTCGTTTACAGCGCCACGCTGCCATCCGGCATCATCGCCAAAAAAATCTATTCGCTCAACGAAGGAAAGGAAGCAGGCGCGCCCTATCTCATTGATTTCGAACTGCGCTTTGAAAACTCGACGGGCATCGCGGTGAACCTGAGCCAGTGGAGCCTCTTCCTCGGCGAGGCCTCGCCACTCTATCACGCGGAAGTTCCGCAACAGACCGGCTATTTTTGGCGCGACAACGACACAATTCATTTCACCGACGGCTCGAGCTTCAAAGGTGGCTGGTTTTCATCCGCCAAATCCATCGCCGGCAGCCCAACCAACACACCGATTCAATTCGCGGGCGTGACCAACCAGTTCTTTGCCACCGTCATCCAACCGAAAGAAACCGCGCTCACTTCAATGTGGGCAAGGGCATCACAAGTCACTTTACCAAGCGATGCACGCCCGGTGACATCGGTGAATGGCGGACTCCGCCTGCCAGCGATGCAACTCAATCCCGCATCATCCACCTCGCTCGGTTATCGGATTTTCATCGGACCCAAGCACAATCCGATGCTGCGCAAAATGGAAGGCGTCTTCGGCGAGGGCTGGGGCGATGTGATGCAGTACGGGTGGTTCTGGTGGGTTTCGCGTCCGCTCAACTGGCTGCTCAACAGCTTCCACCACCTCATCAACAATGTTTCGCCGAAATGGGCTTGGGGACTTGCGATCATTTTCCTGACCATCACCGTGCGCACCGCGATTTGGCCGCTTCACGCGAAGTCGACGCGCACGATGAAACGCATGGCCAAGCTCCAACCGGAGATGGCGAAGCTGAAGGAAAAATATCCTGACGACCCAAACAAGCTCAACACCGAGATGATGGGTCTGTATCGGAAATACGGGATCAACCCGCTTGGCGGATGCCTGCCGATGCTGATTCAGATTCCGATCTTCTTCGGCTTTTACCGCATGCTGCAATACGCGGTGGAATTGCGCGGTCAGGGTTTCCTGTGGGTCGACGATCTCTCTCAGCCTGACACGGTCTGGCACTTTGCGGGCATTCCGCTCAACCTGCTGCCGATCGTGATGGCGGTCACGAGTTTCTTGCAAATTCAGATGACCCCGAAGACGGGGGACAAGATGCAGCAGCGCATCATCATGCTGATGCCCTTTATGTTTTTCTTCTTCTGTTACAACTTCGCCTCGGCGCTCGCCTTGTATTGGACGACGCAAAACATTTTCTCGATCGGCCAGACATGGCTCATGAACAAGGTGCCCGAGCCTGAGCTCAAGCCGGTGAAAAATGCCGGAAAATCATGGGTGCAGCGCATGGCCGAGCGTCAGGCTGAGATGCAAAAGCAACAACGCAACGGCATGCGCAATGTCACTCCGGACAATCAGAAGAAGCGTACGCCGCGCACCGGCGGTTGATCGCCATAAAGCCGTCATCCACCATCAATCTTGGATACCTGGAACACCGCTGTTGATACGATCCGTCGCTGTCTCGATGCCGGGATCCGCGAGTTTGTGATCTGCGCCGGTGCCCGTAACGCCACGTTGATCGAGGCACTGGCGCGTGCTGAATCGGTTGGGAAAGTGCGTCTTTGGCGTCACTTCGAGGAACGCAGCGCAGGCTTCTTCGCGTTGGGTCGCACGATGAAAACCACCATGCCCTGCGCGGTGGTCACGACCAGCGGAACGGCGGCGGCTGAGTTGTTGCCGGCGATGATCGAAGCGCACTATCAGTCAAGACCGCTGGTCGCAATCACTGCCGATCGCCCAGAGTCCTTTCGTGAATCAGGCGCGCCGCAGGCAATCGTCCAGCCGGGAATTTTCAGCTACTATGCGCATCGTAATCAGATCGAAGATTGGGACGGCAAGGGCCCTTTGCACCTGAATCCCGAACTCGGTGAGGACTTTGCGCCAGGCGATGAAAATTTTGCGAATGCCAAGATTTCGGAATTTGCTCCAGCAAAAGATCGTCTCGATGTGGCGGCTCTCGCGCGGTGGCTGCGCGATGATCTCTACCGTGGAATCGTGGTGATGATCGGCAGTCTTGATCCCGATGAGCACGAGGAGGTTTTTCATTTTTGCAGCGAGCTGGGTGCGCCGGTGGTTGCTGAGGCTGCCAGCGGACTGCGCGAAGCGTTGCAAACATTGGCGATTCACGACGAGGATCGCGTGTTGCGCGCGCAGCCACCGGGCAAGGTATTGCGTTTGGGTGGCGTGCCGAGCGGACGCTTTTGGCGTGATCTCGAGGATCTTCCCGACATTTCGGTTTGGTCGATTTGCCGCAATGGTTTGCCAGGACTCGCGCGAGCGAGCGAAGTCACGCGCGGTCCGCTCAACCGCGTGATTCCCGCGCTCGGTCCGATCGAACCCGCCGAGGACGCTCTTGATTTGCTGCGTCATGCTTCCGCGCGCGCGACCCGCATCGATGAGTTGCTTGAACGCTTTCCCGACAGTGAGCCGGCACTTGTCCGCACGCTTTCCAACTTTGCCTGCCTCGGTCGCGGACTTTTCCTCGGCAACAGTTTACCCATCCGCGAATGGAATTCCTTCGCGCAGTGGGCGCGACCGATGCGCAATGTCCGCGCCAATCGTGGTGCCAACGGCATCGATGGTCAGATCAGCACCTGGCTCGGATGGACTGCCGATGATTCAGACACCTGGGCCCTCGTTGGTGACCTCACCACGCTTTACGATCTAGCCGCACCCTTCGTGCTCAAGCAATTGAACCAAAGCGGATTGGTGCTCGCCGTGCTGCAAAATAATGGAGGAGGGATTTTCAAAAACCTTTCACGACTCGCATCGATGAGCCCGCGCGCGGCCGAGTGCATGATCAATCCGCATCAGGCGGATCTTGCAGGTTTCGCAAAACTTTGGGGCATGAGCCATTTGCAGGTTCGCCGCGCCGATGACCTCGACGCATTTGATCCGGATGGCAAAGTCAC
>JBEEOX010000096.1:0-6437 GCA_041191425.1 Verrucomicrobiota bacterium
CAAAGGCCTTTGAAAATCCGTGCAGCAAAATCGTGCGCTCGCGCATTCCTGGCAGCGCGGCGATCGAGAGGTGCTTCTCATCATCGTAGCGAAGCTCGCTGTAAATTTCATCGGTCATCACGATCAGGTCATGCTCGATCGCCAACTTCGCGATGCCTTCCAGATCCTCGCGCGCGGCACAGGCACCGGTCGGGTTCGTCGGGAAATTGAGCATGATCACACGCGTCTTTGGCGTGATCGCCGCCGCCACGGCTTCGGGCTTGAGTGAGAATCCATGCTCCTTGGTCGTCACCACCGGCACCGGCACCGCGTGGGCCATGACAATGCTCGGGCTGTACGAGACATAGCAGGGCTCGTGATAAATCACTTCATCGCCGGGGTTGAGTAAAGCACGCAGCGCGATGTCGATTGCTTCGGAAACGCCGACCGTGACGAGGATCTCGCTGGCGGCGTCGTATTCGACATCAAAAAAGCCGCCGACGTATTTCGCGATCGATTTGCGCAGCGAGAGCAGACCGAGGTTGGAGGTGTAAGTAGTCTGACCTTTTTCCAGTGAATAGATCGCCGCCTCGCGAATGTGCCACGGCGTGGCGAAGTCCGGCTCGCCGACGCCGAGGGAAATGACATCGTCGCGCCCTTGCACGAGTTCAAAAAAATCGCGAATCCCGGAGCGCGGGATCGAGGCGATGTTGCGGGCGATTTTCGCTTGATAGTCCATGGTCGGGCGCGGCGCGCGGTCGCGGAATCTGACCCATCCACCGCCCCGGCGTCAATGCCCGGAGAAGGAATTGACCCAATTTGCCCATCCCTTTGGAAACGCACGCCAGCATAGGCAACGGTCATCCCATCACGCGATTGCGTAAAAAGCGGGCGTGACACCAAGTCGAACGCCGATCATCTTCTCGCAGCCCGAAAATCATCGATTCATGGAACCACCGTCCGACGCCGAAGCTTCATCGATTTCATCCCAGCTCACCCGCCGCGGCTTCATCGCCCTTGCCGCATCGGCCGCCAGTTGCACCGCCGCACCACCGCTTCCAAGCAAACCAACCGCACGCCGCGTCTCACCCGACGCCTACCAAAATCGCGGCCCCGTTCCTCGCAATCCCGAGTTATCGCTCAATTCAAATTTTAGCCGCAGCGCCGGCGTCACCTTCACCCGCGTGCCAGTGAATGGAAAATACATCGCGCTCACTTTCGATGACGGACCCCACCCGTCCAACACGCCGCGGCTCCTCCAGATCCTGCGTCAACGCAATGTGAAGGCAACCTTCTACGTCGTCGGACGCAGCGTGAACCTTTACCCGCAAATTCTTCGTCAAACGGTCGACGAAGGTCATGAAATCGGCAACCACAGTCAGACCCACCGCCTCCTCAGCAAGCTGAGCGATTCAGAAGTGATCGATGAACTTCGTCGCTGCCGCGAATCGGTCGCACAAGCGTCTGGCGCGACGATGCGCACCATGCGCCCGCCCTATGGCGGACTTCTTCAGCGTCAGCGCGAACTCGTTCACTCAACTTTTGGCTATCCGACGATTTTGTGGTCGGTCGATCCGCTCGACTGGAAGCGGCCCGGCGTAGGCGTTGTAAGCTCGCGGCTCATCAACGGTGCAAACGATGGTGGCATCCTGCTCGCCCACGACATCCACGCGCCGACCATCGACGCCATGCCCGCCACCATCGATTCCCTGCTGCGTCGCGGTTTCAAATTTGTGACCGTGTCCCAACTCATCGCTATGAAATCCGAGGCCTCAACGGCCCATGTCAACACCGCGCAAGCCAACTCCTGATCGCTCCACGCGCACGAACCCAGGTATTCTGTGCCCGCGCGTGACCGCTCTGCGTAGCCGTATCGACGAGTTGATCCGAGGTGCCCTGCAACTGGCCGAGAAACTCCCCGTCACGGGTGATCAACTTTTATCCTACGCCAGCGATGATAAATTCACCGCGCCTCACTGCTTTCTGATCATTGGTGCCAAAGCCGAGGACAGATCACTCTTTCTCGACCTTTTTGCAGGTCACCCAATTAGCCAAGCGGCAAATGATTCATCGGATTCCCACTCGTTCGTGCGTCACTGTCATGACAAGCAGTCCGCGAAAATTTCCTCGGCATCTGAGGTGCTTGTAATCCCTCACGCGTGCGAAACCTTGCGGCATGTGAACTTGATCGAAGCGCGGGAGATCTCTGCGAATGAAGACGACCCGCTTGCCTGTTTCGTGCGTGAAGCTGAGTTGATTTTCTTTGCGATCTCTTGCGATGATTCTTCATGCGCAACATCATGGGATCATCTCGCCACATGGCCGGAGAGCGAATTAGAAAAGGTCGTGCTTCTTGCCATCCCAAGCGCAGACAAAGCCAAGCAAAAAGAGGCAAAAGTCATCGATGGTCTTGCTGAGATCTCTCGCAAAAAAATTGGTCGAGTCTTGCCCGTATTTGACATCAAGGGCGACATCACCGCACTGCGTGACTGCGTTTCCGAGCGCCTCCTCAAGCCTGGTCAAGGTCGACGCGTGCTGGATGCTGAGATCGCCCGTGGCGAAAAATACCTGCGCCACATCGAAGACCAAATCGAAGATCTAAACCGCAAGATTCGCCAACAGGACCGCTTTATGGATGAGGTTGAACGCGGATTCGACTCCATGCGCGCAAGTTTTACCGCGAAGCTTTCGGGCCAAATCGAAAAAGTGATCGGCATTTTCAATCAAGAAGCGGCCATCGCCGCCACGCGCCTCAAAAAACGCCTCAATCCCCTCTCCTCGATCCTTCGCCTTTTTACCGGCGGTCGTGTCGGCATCCAAATGCATTTGATTTTCACCGAGCGCATTCAGCAAGCGGTGATGCAAATCGCCGCAAATGATGGCGAGGCGATTGCCGCGAGCTGCAAAGAGCATCATCAAGTGCTGAAACAAAAAACCAACGAGGAGATCGGCTCAGTCAAAAATTTACCCGATGATGTGGGCGACACACTCGCCCGTGCCCGCGAACATTTTCTCGAACGCATCGAACACTCGGCCAAGCGCGGCGTCGTGAATCTCAACTTCCGCAACCCGCTCGAAAAAATGCTTCGTCGGCGCAACCACTCGCTCAAGTCGTTTGCCGCAGTCGTGCTGGCACTCATGACTATCGGCGCGTGCGTTGGCGCAATCGGCATCCAATGGGCCGCCATCGTGATCTGCTCATTCGCCGTTCTCTTCATTGCAGGCGGACTCTGGGTCGCATGGGCTACCCGCCAAACCATTCTCAACGATTTCAATCATCGGCTCAGTAGCGCCAGCCATACCTTTGCCACCCACTTGCAATCGGAATACGAAACCGCCATTGGCACGCTGCTCGCCGAATACGCTGCGACTCTCAAACCGATCCGCGCCCACATCAACCGCGAAAAAGAAGCGCTCACCCCGCTCACTCGCCGCTGGCAGGAACTTTTCCTCGGATTCAAAGCCCTCGCGCAGGACCTTTGAGCGCTTGCCTCAGCGCCATTCCCGCGCCAAGCTCCGCGCGCCAGCCGTGCTCTACCACTCGACCAACAACCCCGATCTCAAGGTCAACCTCAAGGAAGCGATCATCCGCTCGCTACCCGCCGACAACGGCCTCTACATGCCCGACCAACTGCCGGTGCTCGGTACGGAATTTTGGTCAAACTGGCGCTCAATGAGTTTTCAAGAAATCGGCTTCGCCGTCGCTCAAGCCTTCTTTGGTGAGGATGTGCCGGATGATGCACTGCGTGAAATCGTCAACGGCACAATCAGCTTCGATGCACCGGTCGTCACGCTCGGCCCCGGCGACCACATCCTCGAGCTCTTTCACGGCCCCACCCTCGCCTTCAAGGACTTCGGCGCACGCTTCATGGCCCGCCTTATGGCATGGCTCACCCGCGACGACGCCCGCATGCTCACCGTGCTCGTCGCCACCTCGGGCGATACCGGAGGCGCCGTCGCCTCAGCTTTTCATCAAGTGCCAGGCACCCGCGTCGTAATTCTCTATCCGAAGGGCAAGGTTTCCGGTCTTCAGGAAAAACAACTCACCGCGCTTGGAGGAAACATCACCGCGCTCGAGGTCGACGGCACATTCGACGACTGTCAGGCATTGGTGAAATCCGCCTTCCTCGACCGCGAGCTTGCCGAAAATCTCAACCTCACCTCGGCCAACTCGATCAACCTCGCACGCCTCGTTCCTCAGAGTTTCTACTACATCCATAGTAGCCGGCAACTTCCTGAGGGCGTGAAACCGGTCTTCGTCGTGCCCTCCGGAAATTTTGGCAATCTCACCGCCGGACTGCTCGCCATGCAGCTCGGCCTCGAGGTCGACCACTTCATCGCCGCCACCAACCGCAACGATGTCGTGCCCGAATTCCTGCGCAGTGGCATCTATGCACCTCGTCCGAGTGTCGCCACGATTTCCAATGCGATGGATGTCGGCGCGCCCTCGAACTTTGTTCGCATGCAAGCACTCTTCGGCGGCTCATGGGAAAAAATGAAATCGCGCATCAGCGGCATGTGGTTCGACGACGATCGCACTCGTGCCGCGATTCGCGAAGTGAAGTCGCTTTACGATTACGAGATCGACCCCCACGGCGCGATCGGCTGGCTCGCCGCCCGCGCATGGCGCGCCGCTCACCCCTGCTGCGCCACCATCACCCTCGAAACCGCCCACCCAGCGAAGTTCCCCGATGTGATGGAAGCCGAGCTCGGCCCCAACGCCGTCGAGGTCCCCGAACGCCTCGCCATCCTCGCTCAACGCGAAAAAGTCACCATCCCGATAGGCACCGACAAGGCAGCGTTTCGTGATTGGTTGATGAAAATGTAAGGACGCATCGCGGGTATGCCCTTTTGAAGGAACTTTCCCATGAATCCGCCCCCCTCCATTCGGTCCAGCCGCCAGACCCCCAATCACCCCCTTCAGGAACGCCAATTTCCCGATAATCAAAAATAATTGATCCAATCTTCCGACATTGACGGATCATTGGGGTAGGTATACAAATCCACAAACCATCTGATGAAAACACTAACAAATCTTGCCGCCGTTGCCTCCATCGCCGCAGTCAATGCGGGATCTATCATTTTTGCGCAAGATGCGGAGACGGTCATTCCTGAAATCGCAATATGTGAGGCAGCCCCGGAAGTCATTGAATGTGAACCAGCTCCGGAAATCGCTGTTTGCCCAGGACCAGAGATTCCCGAAATCTGCATTCTTCCATCCCCAACTGAAGAGCCAATCGATGACGATATCCACATCGATTCGATAGTCGAGGATCCGACTGACGTTGAAGGTCCTACTGACACTGAATTTACAGACGACAGCGAAGGTTTGGTTGACGAAAACGAAGTTGTCGATTCCGGCGATTCCAGTGAAATGTCGTCCGACGATGACTCTACCGAAGGCAGCGATGGGGAATCTGACCAAAATGAAGTCGTGGATTCCGGTGATCCTAAAGGTGATAACGAGGTAACCAACCCCGTCGAAGACGATTCTGTCGATTTCGAGAAAGGGGTACCTATTGAATGGTTAAAACGCGGCGGAAGCGACGAAGACCCGTCCGTGATCTATTACACCATGGCCGGCAACCCTGCCCCCGCACTTAAAGAAGATGCTCCCAACGCACTCGCCGGTAACTCTGTCTCCGACAACCTTGCCCCCTCGCTTGATAAAGAAAATGCCGCCAACGCACTCCCCCGCGGGCTCGGTAAAGACGATAAAGCTACTGCTATCAAGACGAAAGCAAACGACGCGTCTCCTAAAGTAATAAGCGAGAAAAACGAGCCCACTGCCCTGATCAAAAAAGGTCGCGTCTTCCTTCGCTAATTTTCAGGATGTGTTCATTCACGAGGGCCGCCAGATGATTCTGGCGGCTTTTTGTTTTGATCAACCCGATGAAACACCCCGCCGCTATCGCGTCAATTTGCGCGATCCTCCCAGTCTCGGTTTTTGGCTTTGGTGCTGAGGATGCGAGTCGGCCCGTTCCCCTCACCGAAAGCCCTTCCTCCGAGCGCCCCACTCGGGAAGAATCTGCGGAGGTGGTCGCAGACAAGGACCAAATTCTGGTCCCATCCCTACTCGGATTGGCGGTTGGAAGGACTTCAGAATCCGCCTTAAGACTACAAAAAAATCTTAAGCGTACCGTGGCAACTGAAGGGTTCTCGGAAGCCGATGCTGCGACAATCTCGAAAATAGCAGCAGGCGCGATGGGTCAACCCGTCTCACTCCGATCGTTGGACAGCTTGAGCACGAAATTGGAAACCGCGTTCCGTTCATCGGGGCGGTCATTTGTGAAAGTCTCATTTCCACCTCAAGAAATCACCTCCGGCGTTATCGCTATCGTGATTTGCCCCGCTCGCGCCGGCTCGATTCTAGTCGCCGGCAAACCTTCCTTTGGGATGAGGTTTTCCGCCAACGCTTTCCGCACCGTGCCAGGCAAGGAGCTTTCCGGCGATGTCGT
>JBEEOX010000097.1:0-6416 GCA_041191425.1 Verrucomicrobiota bacterium
CGTCCGAATCGAGTCCGAGCAAGGCCTTTTGGATGCGTTTCAGTTCGGCCTTGTAGAGTTCGAGCTGCACGCCCTCCATCTTCGAATAAACTTCCTCTTCCGTACGCGGTGGCAGGTCTTGGGCGACTTGCAGTTTGGTGCGGCGAATCAGGAAGGGGCGGAGGCGCGAGGCCAGGCGTGTTTGGCTGAGAGGATCCTTGCGTTTGTCGAAGCGTTTTTTGAAATACGCACGGGAGCCGAGCACGCCGGGCATCGCGAAGGCCATGAGCGACCACATGTCGAGAAGGCGGTTTTCGATCGGCGTACCCGTGAGCACGAGGCGGTTTTGCGAATCGAGTTCGCGGGCGCACTTCGCGGCCTTGGAGTCCGGGTTTTTGATTTGCTGACCTTCGTCGAGGATGATCGTGAGCCACTTCACGGCGTTAAGCTCCTCGCCGCAGACGCGAAGTTGCGCGTAGTTCAGAACGAGCATGTCGATGTCGTTCTGGATGTGCTCGACATTGATGTCGTCGCGGTTCTTGAGAATTTTGACAACCAGGTTCGGAGCAAATTTGTTTGCTTCGCTGGCCCAGACATCGAGCACCGATTTCGGGCAGACCACGAGAGCGGGTTTTTTGAGCCCATTGGTTTTCTTGTGCTCTTCGAAGAGCCAGAGCAGGTAGGTGAGCGACTGGATGGTTTTGCCGAGACCCATGTCGTCGGCGAGGATGCCGCCGAAATTGTTGACCGCGAGGTAGGCAAGGAATTTGAAACCATCGACCTGGTACGGACGCAGCGTCGCGTTGAGCGTGCTGGGTACATCGGGGTTGACCTCGATCTTGATGTCGCCCGCGCGGTTCTTGATGCGTTCCCATGCCTTTGGATCGAAAACTTCCGCCGCTTTTGGATCGGCGAGCTGAAGCGCGTGCATGCGGTGGGTTTCGCCGGAAAGGTCGAAGGGGTCGAGTCCGAGTCGGGTGACTGCCTCGCGCTGGTCGGCATCGAGTTTGATCTCGAGGCGCATCCACGAGCCGTCCTCCATGCGGACATACCCGCCGCGCGCGGCAACGAGTTGGCGGATCTGCGCTTTCGAAAGATTCACACCTTGCACATCGATCACGATGCGAAGGTCGAACCAGTCGATGTCCTGGCCGACGACTTCGAAGCGGACCGCGGCCGTGACCGGATCGGCGAGGATCGACTTCAGACGCAGGTCGATATCGAGTTCGATATCCTCGGGCATCGCCTTGATCCATTCCGCGAATTTTTCGGGGAATTGCTTGGTAATGCGGGATTTGAACGAAAGAAGTTTTTCGTCGTAGGAAAGCCCCATGTCCTCGAGAATTGGCGGGACCGGGTAGAGGGCCTCGCGAGCGAAGCGCAGAAGTTGTTTGCCTTTGACCGGTTGTTGCTCGGCGAGCTCCCAGCCGTCCTTGGTGAGGCGTTCGGTGCGACGACCTTTGGTTTCGATCGCGGTGACATCGATGACCAGGTGCTCGGTTTCTGCGGCGGTGAGACCGGCGACGAGTTTCATTTCGAACTTCGGTTTGAGTTCGAGGTCGACGACGCGTTTCTTGAGCGACTCGGGCAGTGAGGCGCCAATCTTGCGGAGGAACTCCACGCCCTCGAGCGAATCAATCACGCGGCGAGGAATCAGGTAGCGTGGCATCACATCGGTTTCCTCGAGCCAGCGTGGCGGGCCGGGAAACACCGTTTCGTCGGATTGATAAAGCTCCTTGCGTCCGGGCAGGAGGCGCACCGAGTGTGAAACATTTTCGCCGGCGGCGGTGACCAGTTGGAGCGCGAAACTGTTGGCGTCGTATGGATCGTCTTCGCAGACCCAACGCAGCGCGTCGGTGACGACCTTGAAGTCCTTGTCGTCGAGGTTGACGATGTAGCCTTTGAGCGCGGGTTGGCGGAAAACCCGGTTCATGAAGCGGCAGGATTCCTCCTGATCGAAATCGAGGGTCGTGTCGCCATGCTGACGGTAGAATGCTAAGAAATGTTCCCACAGCGTTTGGCTCGAGGCATCCATCAGCATCGCGCCCTCGTGATGGAGCTTCACATAGTGCTCGATTTCATTTTTCTCGCGCAGCTGGATCCAGACAGTGGACTTGGATTCTTTCACCTCCATGCGAGCCTCGTTGATGGTGGCAACAAGTCGGAAAGCAGCGGTGATGGGTTCTTCCTGCGGTGGGCGTTCGTTGACCTGCTCAATGCGCTCGTACCAGGCGGCGACTTCGCGTTCTTGCTCCCAGTCGGCCATCTTGCGCTGCACGTGGCCGAGGTCGGTGATCACGCTCATGAACTCCGGGTAGGGGAGTTTGCGTTTGTAAAAGGCGTAGGCGATGTAGTTCCAGAACTCGAGGATGTCGCCAGGCGGCATCGGCCAGAGCTCAAGTGGCTCGTAGGTGGTGATTTCCCAGCGTGGGCTGATGCGGACCATGTCGTGGTCGTGGAGCTCGCCCTCGATCACATAGCGGCGATAGCGTTTTTCGATTTTGCTGACAAAGTCCGCCTCCTTATCGTCGAGTTCGCGTCCGAGTTTTTCCTCGATGATGTCGAGGACCGGTGTGTCGTCGAACTTGTTGGGCGACTCGGGCAGATCCTCGCCGCGGTGCATGCGCTCCATCATCGTCGCATACTGACAGGCGCCGGAGACGATTTCGTCCTCGGCGGTACAGGATCCGAACCAGCGGTTGCCCTGGAGGCGGAGGCTAGTGCGGAAGGTGCCGCTTTCATCCTCCACGCGGCCTTGGATGAAGAGATGATTGCCGAAAATCTGGGTCACCGCGCCGTCCTTTTGAAGCATTTCCCCTCGTTTTCGTGATTCTTCGGGGAAGCTATTGAGAAAGTTGAGTGTGGCGCGATCGGGATTCATGGCTGCTAAGGTGTTGAGATCTTTTTCGGCTGAATAGGTGGAACGAGGACGCACCTCTGGGGCGCACCTCACGGGGGAGCGATCCTAAACCATGAATTTTTCATGAATCAATCAAAACATCTGAGGATTTCATCTCCGCGGAGTTTTTTCGCCCGCCTCAGTGCTCGAAATTTCCGCAAAAAAATCTAACAGCGCGGGCGAATCAGCGCATTGATGCCGATGCCGAGGCCCGCGATCATGAAAAGTCCGGGAAACCAAATCGAGTATCCGGGCGCGAGCGAATCGGGCTTTAGCACGGCTAGTTGCGGATTTTTTGGGTTCACGAAGCACTCGGTGTTCATGCCGACGGGAAATTCCGCAAGGCGTTGCTCGGCGAGGTTGCGTTTGTTGGTCCACGGATTACCGCGAAGGGTGACTTTTTCACCGATCAGTCGCTGATTCTGCCATTCGTAGCCGAAGCTGAGTTGATGACGAAATTCTGCCGGGGAATTTGGATCGTGTCGGCGTTCCTCAAGTTCGGATTGCAGAATGACGCATGGGGTTTTTGGCCAGCCTCGCATTTCTTTAGCTCGCATGTAGCTGCGCGCCATCAGGAAAACGAAAAGCGCGCCAATCAAGGCGAGCGAGAACCCAATGAAGGCCATGAACCATCGGCCGCCGCGAGTTTGCTGGGTGGTCTCCTGAACGCAACGTGTCATCGACATGCCGAGCGCTCAGGCTAGTTGTTTTTTCCAGCGGGAAATTTCGGCGTTCACATTTGCGACCGAAGGAGCACCGGGATTCGTGCGGGCGGCGAGGGCTCGCTCGACGGAGAAAACTTCGGCCGCATCGGGTCCGTACGCGGGATCGATCGCCGCGAGGTCGAGCGCGTCGAGCGGAGTTTTCGTGCGAATAGATTCGGCGACCGCCTTTCCGACGAGCTCGTGGGCCTCACGAAATGGAATCCCTTTGCGGACCAGGTAATCGGCGAGGTCGGTGGCGAGCAGCATCGGATCGGAGGCAGCGTCGCGGCATTTTTCCTCGTTCATTTCGAGTGCGGCAATCATCTCGGCGTTGACCGCCAGCACGAGCTTGAGGGTGTCGACCGAATCAAAGAGCGGTGGTTTGTCTTCTTGCAGGTCGCGGTTGTAGGTGAGCGGTAAGCCCTTGAGGTTGGTGAGGAGGTTGAGCAGGTTACCGACGAGGCGTCCGGTCTTGCCGCGAGTAAGTTCACAGACATCGGGATTTTTTTTCTGTGGCATCAACGATGAGCCGGTCGTGTGTGCATCGGAAAGTTGAACGAAGGAAAATTCGGCCGTGCACCAAATGATTAGGTCTTCGCTCAAGCGCGAAAGGTGCGCGCCGCAAAGTGAGATCGCAAAAAGCAACTCGGCGATGTAGTCGCGGTCGGCGATGGCATCCATCGAATTGCGCGTGACGCCGTCGAAGCCGAGCTCGGCGGCGATGGCCTCACGGTCGAGGTTGATCGTCGACCCAGCCAATGCCCCCGAGCCAAGCGGGCAAATGTTGAGGCGCTGACGGCAATCGGCGAGGCGGGATTTGTCGCGCTCGAGCATCTCGACATAGGCGAGAAAGTGATGGCCAACGGTGACCGGTTGACCGCGTTGCAGGTGGGTGTAACCGGGCATCATCGATGCGGCGAATTTCTCAGCGCGATCGAGTAGGGCGCTTTGCAGTGTGGTGACAGCGCTGATGATTTCGCCGATCTGCGTGCGGCAATAAAGGCGGGTGTCGGTCGCGACTTGATCGTTGCGCGAGCGTGCGGCGTGGAGCTTCGCGCCGGCCGGGCCGATGCGGCGGGTGAGCTCCGCCTCGATGTTCATATGGATGTCCTCGAGCGAGGTTTTGAATTCAAATTTTCCCTCGAGGATTTCCTTTTCAATTTCCCTTAGGCCGCTCTCGATTTTTTGTAACTCATCGGCGGTGAGGAGTCCGGCATTTTTTTGAGCCCGCGCGTGGGCGATCGAGCCGGCGATGTCGTGCGAAAACAGCCGCCAATCGTACGAAACCGATTCACCGAATTGTTGGACGAGCGAGGAGGTGTCTTGGGTGAAGCGGCCGTGCCACATGGTTGATGAATGGTTGGAGGGGAAATCGGTTGGGGCCAAAACTGATTCGGCACGGCGATTGGAGCGCAGGAAGGCATGAATTGAAACGAGAAAAGCCAGCGAAATGGCCTCGAAAATGAGACCGAGGGTCATTTCGGTGCTGGGCGGCGAGGTCTGGATTAAATGCCCGAAAGTCATTTTTTTGTTCGAGCGAACATCTTTTTTCTTGCATGGGAAAAATTTTGGCCCATGTTTCAAACATCACCTGACCCCAACCATCATGGCCAAACAATCCGCAGAAGAATCCGCCCAAGAGAAGCTCCAAGACGCCCGCAAGCGCAACCTCGACCTCGCCATCTCGCAAATCCAAAAGGAATTTGGTGAGGCGGCAATCATGCGACTCGGCGATGAAAGCCGCTGCGATGTGGATGTGATCCCAACCGGCAACCTCCTCATCGACCGCGCTCTCGGCGTGGGTGGCTTCCCCCGCGGACGGATCGTCGAAGTCTTCGGTCCGGAATCATCTGGTAAAACAACACTCACTCTTACCGCGATCGCCCAAGCCCAGAAGCGCGGGGGCCTCGCGGCCTTCATCGATGTCGAGCACGCGCTTGATCCACAGTACGCTCGCAAGCTTGGCGTGAACCTCGATGACCTGCTCGTTTCCCAACCCTCCTCGGGTGAAGAGGCGCTGCAAATCTGCGAGGCGCTGGTCCGCTCGAATGCGATCGATGTGGTGGTTCTCGACTCGGTCGCCGCGTTGGTCACCAAACAAGAACTCGATGGCGAAATCGGCGACTCGACGGTTGGCGCTCAGGCGCGACTGATGAGTGCCGCGATGCGCAAACTCACTGCACTGATTTCCAAGGCCAACACCGTCTGCATCTTCACCAACCAGATCCGCGAAAAAATCGGCGTGATGTTTGGCAACCCTGAAACCACTCCGGGTGGGCGCGCGCTCAAGTTCTTCTCCTCGGTCCGTGTCGACATCCGCCGCATCGGGCAGATCAAGGCCACCGACGGCACGGTCACCGGCAACCGCACCAAGATCAAGGTCGTGAAAAACAAGGTCGCACCACCTTTCACTGAGGCTGAGTTCGATATCATGTACAACGAGGGAATTTCCTCAACTGGTTCACTGCTCGACCTCGCGCTTGAACTCGAGATCGTCCAAAAACGCGGATCCTGGTTCTCCTACAACGGCAATCAACTCGCTCAAGGTCGCGATGCCGCCAAGGAACTTCTCAAGGCAGATCCCGCCCTGTACGAGGACATCGCAAGCAAGGTCGGTGAGGCCCTGGAATCAAAGAAGAAGAAATAAGCTCATGGTAGCGCTGTTTCGATGAAACCGCATGATTTACAATGGTAGCGCGGTTTCGCCGAAACCGCAAGGTAGAGCGGCCTGGCTCAGGCCGCATGCTTTGGCTAGATAGAGAGCTGATCATTCGAATGCGGTCTGAGCCAGACCGCGCCACCTTGCCAGACCGCTCTACCTTACAAACGGCCAC
>JBEEOX010000098.1:0-6415 GCA_041191425.1 Verrucomicrobiota bacterium
GTGATCATGCCACCCGATGTCTGGGCAGTGCCCAAAACAAATAGAATCAAAGCCTGAAACACAAACAGCGGAATGATGGCAGAGCGTGCGGCGCTGACCGGATCGGTATTGGATCTAACCCCTATCGACTGCACCAACCCACTGATGAATGCCGCGATCAAAAGTGTGATCAGCAAAGCAATGCCGAGGCCGCGCAGGCGCAACCGCGAACGGCAATAACGTAGAAAAATCGGATTTTCCCAAATCCGCCACGGGGCATGACGCGTGAATTCAGGCGTATGGTTTATTGCGTTCATGGCTGTCGGTTGATTTCGGCGACCTCCACCAGCAGGTCTTCAAGTGATGAGCGTTTTTCCTCCAAAGATTTGATGCGTAGGCCTTGAGCAACGAGACCGGCGACCAAGGAGGCTTGCGCATGATCATCGCCATCAAATTGAAATCTGATCATGTTGGCATTTGCGCGCAGTTCACGCACACCGCTCTGCGAAGACAGCCATGTCGCCGCCGATTGCGCATCATCGACAAAATGAGCGGTGATCATGCGGTTGGTGTTGCCAAGTTGGTGGCGCACTTCGTCGACGCTGCCCGAAGCCAGCAATTGACCACGGTTCATCACGCAGAGCGAGCTGCACATTTCAGCGAGCTCGCCGAGGATGTGAGAACTGACGATCACCGTTGCTCCATGATCCGCGATCTTGCAAAGCGCCATGCGCAGATCACGTCGCGCAAGCGGATCAAGGCCGCTCGCAGGTTCGTCGAGAATCAACACGCGGGGCCGATGCAGCATCGTCTTGGCAAGCACCAATCGTTGGGTCTGACCGCGCGAAAGTTGGCCGCACCACTGATTTCGCTGACCCTTCAATGCAACCGCTTCGAGGCACTCAGCTACGCGATCACGACGCTTCGCTCGACTCGCAATGCCATAGGCAGCGGCGTGAAAATCAAGAAACTCCCACACTTTCAAATCGGATGGTACCGGCGCAAGATCCGGCATGTAGCCCACCACGCGACGCGCGCTTTCGATGTCGTCCGCGATATCAATTCCATCGAGCAAAACCTCCCCATAGGTCGGCTCCATCAGTGTTGCCAGCACACGAAAAGTGCTGGTTTTTCCCGCACCATTTGGCCCCACAAGTCCAAATACCTCGCCTACCGGAACCGAAAGGGAAAGGTCATCGACCGCGACAAAATCGCCGTAATCCACCCGTAGCGAGCGGATATCGATGGCAGGTGAAACGGCATTCATCACTTGAAAAAGCGTTGATCAAAAGTCATCAAGCGGATCCCAATCGGCAGGCAACTTGAGGCCGATCGCTTCGAGGTCCTTGGAAGCTTCATCGCGTCGACGCTGTTGTTCGGCGTCATAGGCGGCGCGTTGATCAGGCCGCAGCACGGAAAGCATGGCCTCACGCGAATCACCTACCGAAGAAAGCGCCCGGCCATCGGTCCCTTCGATACGCAGAGCGGGGTCATAGTCCTTAGAGCTTCTCGCCATGATGCCAAATACCTTGTCGGTTTGCTCCGCATCAAGGCTGACGATTTTGTTGAGTCGCTCGACCTTCATGTCGGCGTACTGCTGCACTCGCTGAGCCTTCTCATTGATGCGCTCGGTCTTGAATTTCGCAAGATCTTGGCCGCTTAGCATATTTTCCATGAAACGGTAGAGCCCTTCATCTGGCCGCGCATCCCGCGATGCACGCATCATGTCCTCAATGCGCGTGCCTTCCTGCGTGACCAATGCCGTCCATGCCTTGGCATCATCTTCAGCCTTTTGCCGAAACCATTGTTTAAGCGATTCCTGCTGCGCCGCATTGAGGTTGTACTTGCGCGCCATTTCGCCAACCCGACTGTCAATGGTGCGCTGCCCGTTGCGCACGCGCATGCGATCGAAGAGCGGCGCAAGATCGCGCAAGAGCGGCTGGCAAGCGCGAAAGATGTCATCGGGGCTCACTGGACGACCATCACGGATGTTTTGCCCCAGATCGCGCAAACGATCGGTGACCGTCAGCGTGGGACGTCGCCTTGATTCAGGCATGCTACCCTCTAACGCCGCGATGCGGATATTGGCCCGCTTTAAGTCAGACTCGAGCTTTTGGGCGCGCTCTTCGGGCGACCCAGCCGCCGCTGGCATGCTGTTACGATAGAGCGTTGCCCCTGCGCCACCCAAGACCAGACCAATTGCAAGAGGGATCAGTGGGCGCAAGGAAAGGATAGTTTGCATGATCTCAAAGTGTTCAATCACCTTGGGCATGGCAATCACCAAACACCCAGCTCAGTCAGCTGACGCGTGGCAGCTTCGGCCCAGCCGCGATTGGCGGCGGGTGAGGCGGGTGATGGGTGGAGGACACGACCGACCTTTGCCGTGCTGCCACAAGCTTCCGCCGCGCGGTTGAGGCGATCTTCGGCAAATCCACCGATACCAATCAAGTACGATGGATCTAGTAATTTGATCACCTCGGCGAGGTGCTTGAGACACGCCTCTTCAACAGGTCGCATTTCGCTGGCTAAAAGCTTGTCCGGCGTGAGGTTGGCACCCGTCGATCCCATCCACACCAGCGGACAGTAGTTCATCACGAAGTGGTCTTTGAAAAACAATTCCGCTTTGCCGAATCGATCGGCAAACAGTCCCCAAAGCCTTCGACCACTGACCTCAGATCGCTTGCAGTCGAAGCCTTCAATCGGCCGCTTGGGGTGCTCAACGCGCGGCTTTGATACCTCCTCGCAAATTCCCAACCAGTCGCGCACGGCATCAACTTCACCAAATGGCACGCCCGTCTGCGCCATGCCAAAGGGTCCGGGATTCATGCCGAGAAACAGCACGCGTTTTTTGCCAGATCCATAGCGCGATAGATAAGCCTCATGGGCCTTCCATGCGTACTCCAGCGGATTGTACACGCAGGCAACCGGATCGCCAAATTGAAGGCCTGCGAGATCTGCTAGCAGTCGTCGGGTCGATTCGATCAACTTGCTCATCATGCATTAAGCGCGGGTTTTCCATGCGATCACCAGCAGTGTCAGCGCCAGCGGCAAGTAGAGAAGCGTCGAGAAAAACAAGCGCCGTGCGGAGGCTCGCTCACCATCACGCGCAAAGCCAAATGCGAGCCCAGCCATCAGCAATGCGAGCAGCGGGCCGCCGATGGACCACAGGACATTGGCGAATCCAACCATCGCGGGGATGATTGAAAATGCGGCGAGAGCGATGGCAAACATCGCGGAAAGAAGTCCGCTTTTTTTCCCACTCACATCGCCGTTCGACCACATCCTGTATCCAGCTGCTTCATACTCGGCGCGGTGCAGCCAGTTGATCGCAATGAAGTGCGGCAACTGCCAAAGAAACAGGACACCAAATAAAAACCATGCCTCCCAACCCAGACCGCGACCCGCCCCGACCCAACCGATCAATGGCGGAATAGCTCCAGGAATCGCGCCCACCAGCGTGTTTGACGAATGCACGCGTTTCAGTGGCGTGTACACAAAGACATAGATCGCAATGGTGGCGGCGGTAAAATAGGCGGCGAGATGACCCACCTTTACCGCAAGGTGAATGATGCCAATGGCCGATAGAATCCAGCCCACGCCAAAAGCTGCCAGGGGATCCATGCGCCGCGCTGGCAAGGGGCGATCAGCGGTGCGCTTCATCCTCGCATCGAGATCGACCTCCATGAGTTGGTTGAAAGCCGCCGAGCCAAACGCCGCGGCTGCGGTACCGAGCAACGTGTGCAGCAGTTTCACCCAATCAAATGACATACCTCGCGAGGCGAGAACGAATCCGAAGAATGTCGTGATCAGCACAAAGATATTCAGCCGCACCTTCATCAGCACGACGAGGTCGCGGCGAAAGTTGTGCGGCCTATCACCTGCACGCTCGATATCTTCACCCGGTGGATTGACTGCATCCGTGTTCACTGCCTGATGATGCCATGCTTCGACCGTTTTCCAATATTTTCCCGAGCAAGATGCATCTGAGGCCTCGCAAAAATCGGATTGCCGCCGATCACGGGACTGCGCTAATTGGCTCATGCCCGCGCGCCTTTTGACATTCTTCCTGCTCGCAAGCCTTTGCCATGCCAACGCCGAGGTCCGCGTATGGACCGACGAACAAGGCCGAAAAATTGAGGCCCGAATGATCGGGCTTGAGGCCGATCAAGTCCTGCTCGAGCTCAAGGATGGCCGCAAAGTCCCCTACCCGCTCGCCAAACTTTCCCAGCAAGACGCAGATTACGCGCGGGATTTCAAAGCTTCGTCATCCGGCGACGTAAACTCGACGCAAGCCCTCAACTTCGATTCGGAGTGGCCCGAACGCATCAAGTTCGGCGAGGACCCCGAAATTTCGATCATCAGCGAAGACGCCGATCAGAAAAAGTTTGTCTATGAGAGTGCGAACTATCGTTACCGCAGCGATGTGCGCCTCTCGAATTCGGTGGTTCGCGGCTTCGCGCTGATGTTTGAAGCGACCTATCTGTTTTGTCGCAGTCTGCCACTTGCGTTGGACGGAGGCGACAAGACCGACGGGAAACTCGAAATCCATTTGTTTGAACAATACGACGATTACATCGCGGCTGGAGGCATGGAAGGGTCGGCAGGGGTGTTCATTGGCAATCGCGCACTAGTGCTGGTTCCGCTCGACAGCCTCGGCGTGCGCAAGGTGGGCAGCGGCTACATGCTGGATCGCGACAAAAGCAGCAAGACCCTGCCGCACGAGTTGGCCCATCAGCTCACGCCTCACCCCTACTATGCCGCTGGCTCGATGGGATGGTTCACCGAAGGCATTGCCGAGTATGTCGCAGTAACGCCGTATCGCTCTGGCGCGTTCAGCGTGCGCGGCAACCACAAGGACATCATCGATTACACCACTGCCTACGGCACCAAAAATTCCGGTGGTCGCGCACTCGGGGAAAACATTCACATCCCCGACCTCAAGGGCTTCATGCTGCAGGACTATGCCAACTTCATGCACGACCCGCAGAAAAATTACGGCTGCAGCCTTCTTATCACTCACTACTTCCTACAAATGGACGGCAATGGCGACGCCAAACGCATCAAGTCCTTTCTCAAGGCCTTGCGTGACGGTAAGACTGGCGAAGATGCAATCGCAGTGCTGCTCGATGGAAGGAGTTACGAGCAGGTTGGTGAAGAAATCACCAAGGCCTGGGGCAAGCGCGGCATCAACTTCAGCTTCGGCGCGAACTAGCCTGATTGCTACAGCCCCTTGAATCCGCGATACGCCTGATAAGTGCCAATCGGCACCGAGACCTTTCGCCATTCGCTGTTGAGTTTGCGATGGCGATTGATGAAGTCGCTGGGATCGGCCCAGTTGACCATGTCGGCAGGGACACTGTTGCGTACGACGCCGATGGTGATGTTGTGGCGCATCTCGAAATGCAGGTGAGCCGGGTACATGCCGTAGTTGGTGCCGATCGTGCCGATTTGCTGACCGCGCTTCACCATTTGACCCGTCTTTACCAACATCGTGTCGAGGTGAGCGTTGAGGGTATCGATGAATTTCACCTGACCACTTTCCTTGTCACGATAAGCATGACGCGTGAGCACCAGCTTGCCCCATCCCGTGCGCACATCGTGGGCAAAGGTGACCACGCCATCGGCGATCGCATACACAGGATCACCGAGGTCGCTGTCACCGCCATCACGACCATTCCAATCCTCGCCATAATGTTGCGGTGAACGCAAACGAAGTCCTCGTGATTTGTAATAGCCGTCGGCATTCGGCTTGCCGACAGGGAAATCAAATCCATCGGCCACACTCATCTTGATTGTTTCCGCGCCGACATTCGGCACAAAACAAAAAAGGATGGCCATGAGGCAGCATGCATATAGCGCGCGAATCATCGCGCAAAGTCCAACGCTGGGAGCGGAACTCGGCAAGGGAAAATACGCAGTCGGAATTTTCATCAGCGCAAACGCTTGAGAGATTCAAGGATTGCGGCGCGCATTGACGGACTGTTTAGGTTACCGAGATGACCGCCATTCGAAAACATTGTGAGTTTTTTGCCGCGGAACGTCGACTTGAGCCATGCGGCATCATCGGGGCCGAGCAGGAAGTCGTTGCGGTTTGACAGAACGCGAACCTTTCGGTTTGAGCGAAGCTGCGATGACTTGTGACGCAGATCGGCTTCCTGCAGGATTTTCTGCGCACTCACGCCTTGCGTTGCGTAATAGGGCGCAACGAGTTTGTGGAAAAAGTCGCTGTAAGACCAGCGGCTGATCTCATCATAGGCGATGTTGCGATTCCAACGGGTGAGCGGCGATTGGATTTTCCCAAGGTTGTGACGCGACTGGCTGTTGAAAATCGCATCGCGAAGAATGAAACGAAAGTTGAGTCCGATGAGGTACTTGGACTCGTTGCCTCCAAAAGTCGCAGACTTGGTACGAGCGCTCGGCGAGAGCATCATGAGTG
>JBEEOX010000099.1:0-6407 GCA_041191425.1 Verrucomicrobiota bacterium
AGAGTTCGGGCTTGGCGAGCGCGAGTCGGCGTGCATCGACCATGTGACGCGTCTGCGGCGTGAGCTTGGTGTTGAGCGAAATGATATCCGCTTCGCGAAACAGATCATCGAGTGTCGCGCTGCGTTGAATGCCATGGGCTGCTGCAAACTCATCGTCCCAGTGATTGCCAAATCCGATCACAGTCATGCCAAAGGCCCGTGCGCGTGTGGCCACCTCGCGACCGATGCGACCAAGGCCGACGATGCCGATGGTCTTGCCGTGGAGTTCATGACCCGTGATGCGTTTCCAGTTTCCTTCGCGCACGAGGTTGGCTTCCTCGACGAGTCGACGGCACGCGGCGAGCATGAGGGCGAAGGTGTGTTCGGCGACGGTGGTGTGGTTGACCCCGGGACAGAAGGTGACCGGAATCTTCAGTTCGGTGGCTGCGGCAACATCGACCTTATCGAGTCCGATGCCGTATTTCGAAATCATCTTGAGTCGAGGCAGCGATTTTTCGAGTACCTTGCGCGTGATGGCATCGTCGCCGCAAAGAAACGCATCGAAGTCACCTGCGAGTTCAAGCATCCTCGCCTCGGGCAGTGGACCGCGTTCGCGGACGATTTCAAATCCGGTTTGTTCAAGCAGTTCGTGATGTGGACCTGGCGTGTCTTGAAGCGAGGTAGTGGTGAGCAGGATTCTCATGCGTCTGCGTTGGGAGTAAGTTTTTTAAGCGAGTGAAAAGGTCAAAGATCGGGACTTGCTTGTAAGGATCAATGCATCCGTGCTGGGTTGATTTTGTCTGCGTTGGAGGCTGATTTGGCAAGAGTTACCTGCGTCTCAAACAGGCGGCGAATGCACCATCGGTTTGCTCACGGAAGGGCAGTGCTTCGGCATGGGAGGTCATTTCAAATTCGGGATGATCTGTTAGAAACGCTTCGATTTGTTTCATGTTTTCTTCGGCTTCGATCGAGCAGGTCGAATACACAATGCGCCCGCCGGGCTTGAGGCAAGGGATGGCATTTTCGAGAATTTTGCGTTGGGTCTGAACGATCTTTTCGATGTCGTTTGCTTGAAGGCGCCAACGGACATCGACGCGCCTGCGGATGACCCCGGTATTGGAGCAGGGTACATCGAGCAGGATGGCATCGAACGCGCCATGCCATGAGGCGGGGGCGGGTTGGGTCCAGTCGTGCACGCTGACCTTGGCCTTGCCCGCGTGGAGTCGCGCAAGGTTTTGCTCGAGTCGTGGCAAGCGCTTTTCGTTGGAGTCGGTGCACACGAGATTTTCGGCGGATCCCATGGCAGCCGCGATGAGAAATGCTTTTCCACCAGGTGCGGCACAGGCGTCGAGGATCTGTTCGCCGGGTTGTGGTGCGAGCAAGTCGACTGAATGTCGCGTCGCCGGGTCTTGGATGTAGATCGCTCCGCTTTGAATGAGATCGTTGGGAATGGGTCCGTCGATGCGATAGAATCCTGGCGCGTTATTGACCGTCTTACCTGGAGTATCGACTGGTGGTGCAAGGGGGTTGATGCGGCAAAAGGTTTCTGCCGGGAGGTTGTCCCACTCCATCAGCGCAAGGGTGTTTGCTTTGCCAAAGACTGAGCGCCAACGGTTGAAAAGCCAATCGGGGTGAGAATGGGCGACGGCAGGTGGGAGGTCGGGCACTTGATCGTGCAAGCACTTGCGCGATGTGATCGCTTTTCGCAGCACGGCATTGATGAGTCCGCGCACGCAGGCTTTTCCAGACTCAACCGTTTCGTTGACCGCCGCATGGTCGGGGATGCCGAGGATGAGGATTTGGCAAAACCCGACGCGCAGGATGTCGCGCGTTTCGGGATCGGTCTTGCCCTTGCGCAGATCGTTGATCCAGTGATCAAGCAGGCGACGATGACGAAGCACACCAAAGAGGATCGCTTGCAAAAGCCCGCGGTCGGAAGGGCTCAAATTGCGGCGCTGGGCGTGACGCTCGACAAGCGTCTCCGCGTAATCATGGCCTTTGGCCCATGCGCGCAAGGCTGAGACGGCGGCTTGGCGGACATGGAAGTTGCGGGCGGGCATGGGAGAGAATCCACTTTAGGGCGAGGCGCATCAAGCACTCGTGCGCAATTTTCGTTCGGCCTTGAGCATGCCGCAGCCGGCAGCGACATCGATGCCGCGGCGTTGACGAAAGGTGCAGGGGAATCCGGCCTCGCGGAGGATTTTTTGAAACTGCACGCCCGAAGGACTCGCGGTGCCGGAGAATCCGCCCGTGGGGTTGAGCGGGATGAGGTTGATGTGCGCGTCGATTCCTTTGAGCAATTCGGCAAGACGAGCGGCGGTTTCGGGCGAGTCGTTTTTGCCCGCGATGAGTGTCCACTCGAAGAAGATGCGTTTGCCAGTGGTCTTGCCGTAGTGGCGGCAGGTGTCGATGAGTGATTCCAGATTCCAGCGTTTGCTGGCTGGAACGAGGGCCGAGCGTTCGGCTTCGGTGGATCCGTGCAGGCTCACCGCCAGGCGGTAGGGCCAATTCTCGAAAGCCATGCGCATGATTCCTGGAACGACGCCGACCGTGCTGATGGCGATTTTCGATGGGCCGATGCTAATGCCGCGCACATCGGATATCGTGGCAAGCGCGTGATGGACGGCATCGATGTTGTGAAGCGGTTCGCCCATGCCCATCATGACCAAATTTCGCAGTCGGGCTTTGGGATTCATTTCATGCAGCACGCGTTTCGCGTGGAGGACTTGGGCGATGATTTCGCCGGGGCGGAGGTGACGAACAAAACCCATTTGACCGGTCGCGCAAAAGACGCAACCCATCGCGCAGCCGGCTTGGGTGCTGACGCAAACCGTGTGGCGCGCGTCATAGCCCATCAGTACGGTTTCGATGACTTGGCCATCGTTGAGGCGCAGAAGAAATTTGCGCGTGAGTCCGTCGCTGCTTTGGATTTCGCGATCGAGCGCGGGTTGATCGATGAAAAACTTTTTTCCGTCTCCGACTGATTCATCGATCCATCGCGCGAGTGGTGGGAGGAAGTCGTGTTGGTAAAGATCGGTGACCCCGTGACGATAGATCGCGCGCCAGAGGGATTTAGCGTGCTGCTTCGAGATGCCGGCGTTGGCGAGTTCGTTTTCGATTTCGGAAAACGAGAGGTCGTGCAACGAGCGGGGTTGGGCGGCTGACATGCAAATGGTGCTTGGTGCTCAGTAGTAAGGCTTGAGCATCCAGTAGCAGACAGGGCCGGTGACGGCGACATAGAGCCAGAGTGGAAACACCCAGCGGGCGAGTTTGCGGTGCTTGTCGAACTGATTGGTCCAAGCGGCGATGAAGGTGAAGAGGATGAAGGGAAGGCTCACCGCGGCGGCGACGATGTGGGTGATCAGGAGTGCCAGATAAACTGGGCGTGTCCAGCCGACGATGGCGCTCTCTTGGGCGTCGATAACGCCATCTAAATTTGAATCACCAAACATAACCTCGTGGCTTGTAAAGTGATAGGCGACGTAACTTAAGAGAAAAATTACTGACAAGCCCATCGCTGTAATGATCATCCGCCGGTGTAGCGCGATGCGTCCTCTTAATATCGCTGCAAAGGAAACAATAAGCACGACTGCGGCGATTGCATTCACCGCGGCATGAAATGCAGGGAGAAAAGAAAGATTAATTCCATCAGGCAAAGGAATTTTGATGCGTCGCATCATTCCCACCAACAAAAGAATAAGGGTCGTTAGGATCCACGCTGTGATGCCAAGTTTCTTGGCGAGCTCGGTTTGCGGTTGGCGTTGGAGCCATTGGGTGCGTTCGTCGTTCATGGATTGTTAGGTGTTTTGTTCAGCTCGGCGCGGATGCGGTTGAAGAGGTCGTTTTTGATGCGGTCGTAGAGCTCTGGATCGCGCTGGCGGGCTTCATCGGATCTGGCATCGGCGAGCGGCCACTTGCCGATGACATTCATGTCGCGGTCGACGAGCAGAAATCCGAGGTCATGGGCATAGCGGCCGTTGGCTTCGATGTCGGCCGGATCGCTGCGCTCGCGAACGCCGAAAAATTTCAGCGTTTGTTCGAGGTAGGCGTGAGTGCTTTTTGCATCGCCTGCATTCAGGAACCACCAGTTCTTAGCATCGGCGCCGAGTGCACTGGCGTAATCGGCGAGTTTTTCCTGCGTGTCGTGCTCGGGGTCGACCGAAATGCAGGCGATGTGGAAATCCGGGTATGAGCCAAACTCGTCGTAAATTTTGCGAAGCTCCTCGCCGTTGCGAACCGCGCAATGTGGGCAAACCGCAAAAAATTCCGCGGCGATCCACACCTTGCCTTTCAAGTTGGAGAGCCTGACCGCGTTGCCTGTTTGGTTGATCGCTTCAAGGTCCTTGTCGATCGGGAACCATGTGGGTGCGCTTTCTTTTCCCGTGTTGACGATCGTGTGGATGTCGGGCTTTGGAAGTTTCGAGCGCAGGAAAAAAGCCAGCGCAAGGATACTGATCGAGACGATTGCAACTGCTGTGTAAAAAAGCGTGATCGTGGTTTGGCGTTTCATGAGGGTCCGGTTGTTTCGTCGATCAAAGTCTGAACGGTTTTTTCCAAAATCGACTCAAGCTCTTCTTCATTGCTACGCGAAGTGCCGGACTTCAGTCCCTGCTCATCCCACGAGGCGGCTTGATCGAAATCGAAAGACAGCACGCCGGGCGTGCCACCGTTTTTGCGCGGGATCACGGCACGGCGCAGGTGACCGCCACGATCGATGAGCACGATGGATGCATCGTGAATCCACTTTTCGTTTTCAAGGTGCGGAAAGACTGAGGCTTTGAGTTCGCTTTTAACAAAACGGTGAAGGGTTTTGGTTTCGTTCGTGCCGACCCACCATTGAGGAACTTGCATCGAATGAGCCGTGGCATATGCAGCAAGCGTGTTGACCGCATTATCGGCAGGGATCGGATCGAGGATTAGCGTGACGAGGTGGAAATCCGCATTGGGAGAAAATTTTTCAGCAAGGCGCTGCATCACTGCGAGGCTGCGTTGGGATAGCTCGGGATTGCTGGGGCTCACCGTGTGGATGGCCCAGACTTTGCCACGGAGTTCGAACAGGTCGTGGGTTTTACCGTCCTGACGAATGATCCGAAGATCGCGTTCCTGTTTGATGCGATGAATGACGGCTGGGCGGGTGTCGGACGCTTTCTCGAGCGACCAGCGGTGGTAGGCGGTGAAGATGAGTCCGCCGCCAACGATCATGATCGCGACGAGGATCCAGGCGGTCAGCCTTAGCTTGCGCGGATCGCGGACAGCGGGCTCGAGGTTGTCTAGCAAGGGCACGGGGCGGAGTCTAGAGCATGCCGGCGGCTTGGCAAGCGGGAGCGGAAAATCATGGTAGGGCTGACCGGCCTCGGTCCGCCGAAGAATTTACCCCTGCGGGGGAGTCGGTGCTGCGGGCCGCATCGCCCTACCGGTTTTGATTGAATGCCGGGAGTTCGGGCTCGGGGATGAACATCGAGGTGAGGGCGATCGAGTCGTCGGTGATGCTCCAGCGTTGATGAAGATCGGTGAGTGATGTGTTGGCGGAGAGGCGGCCGTCGCGTTGAAGTCGGCGGGTGATCACCTTCAGGATGGCGAAGGCGGTGTCGCTGAGTTCAGCGTCGGAGCGGTTGCGGTGAATGCGGCTTTCGAGATTCGTTTGAGCGATGCGCGACAATTTCCCATCGTTCATGAGATCGATCAGGTGAGCGATTTCCACGCCATAGCCGGTGGGGAATGGCAGTGATGCAAGGGTGCACCGGCGTGCGGCGTATTCCCCGGCGAGAGGTTGGATGATTTCAGCCAGCTCTGGGTAGAACATGGAAATCATCGGGCGCACGAGGATTTCCGAAACGCGGCCGCCGCCGGAGCTTTCGTGATGATCGCCGTTGAGCAGCGGGCGCTGATAGAAGCCCTTCACATAATCGATCGACGCGTCCTGCAAGAGTGGTCCGACCAAGCCCGTGACGAATCCGGTGTGGAAATTTGAGACATCGCCATCGAGGTAACAGACGATGTCGCCGCTTGAAACCATGAGCGACTTCCAGAGGTTTTCGCCTTTTCCCGGATGCGTTGACAACGCGGGTGAAATTTCCGATGAGAGCATCACTTTGGCACCGGCGGAGGCGGCAATCTCGCGGGTGCGGTCGGTCGAGCCCGAGTCCATGACGATCAGTTCGTCGATGAGCGTGATTTTTTGCATTAACACATCATGGATAGACGATACGATTGAGCCGATGTTTTCCGCCTCGTTCAGTGTGGGTATGCAGACGGAAATTTTTTGAGTGCCTTTGAGCGAGAGCAGGTGTGGGAGGTTGGTAAACTCCGTGTGATGGAAGCGTCGCATGGCGATCATTGGATCATGTCGCGCGTGATGGTGTATTTGGCAGCGCAGCGCGGGCATTCGATGCGAATCTCGTTGGAGTCGGCAAAAAGTTCGTCGAGTC
>JBEEOX010000100.1:0-6367 GCA_041191425.1 Verrucomicrobiota bacterium
AAGGGGTTTTATCTTGCCATGCAATCGGCTTCGCGGCCATGAATCGTCTGCCATGAACAAAGCAGAACTCATTGATGCCATTCAAGCCACCCTCGGAAGCGACGCCACCAAGCGCTCTGCTGAAGAAGCTCTCGACGCGGTCCTTTCCTCCATCGAAAAAGGTGTGAAGAAGGACAAGAAGGTCCAAATCGTCGGATTTGGCACATTCGAAGCCAAAGACCGCGCCGCCCGTGAAGGGGTCAACCCAAAGACCGGCGAGCGCATTCAGATCGCCGCATCCAAAACCGTTGGCTTCAAGGCTTCGTCCCGTCTGAAGGACTCGCTGTAATCGCGAGTTTGAAAAAACCGAACCATCAACCCATTGAAAAACCCCGACCCGCAAGGGTTGGGGTTTTCTCTTGTCAAAATCAACATTCGGCGCGCCACTGCTGGCCGCATTCGACATGAAACCGCGCATCACATTGGCCGAAACCGCACTGCCTCAGGGGGGCACGCTGACCCTGCAGGAGCACGACGGCAGGAAATCGCTCGTTATCCATGGTCAGCAAATCTGCGGGCTAGCCACCCGAGAGGTGGAGCAGGAAATGGCGCGTCTGGCCTGCGCACCGTTTCGTCCGGCGCGTCAGCCCAAGCTTTGGTTCGCGGGACTTGGATTGGGCCATGCTCTGGCCGCCGCCTGCACCGAGCTCAAACAAAAGCGCGCGACATTGTTTGTCGCCGAGCCGCTTGCCGCGTTGGCGGATTGGCATCGCGTGCATCTTCCCGAGAGTCCGCTGAATCACGACTCGCGCATTGTTTTGGAAAACGATTGCGGGCCCGCGGGCTTGTTGCGTCATGCCGGCTTGTTGCACGCGATTTTGCTGCACCTCGATGCATCGCCGACCGATCCCGCGAATCGCCCGTGGATCGATGATCGCCGCTGGCTGGCGGCCGCGTACGACGCTTTGCAGCAAGGCGGACTGCTGGCGATTGCAGGATCAAGAGTCACGGCAAACATCAGCCGTCGCTTGCAGCGCTGCGGCTTTGATGTAGCGGAGTATTCTGTGCCAATTTCGGCGGGCGCGAAGAAGCCGCGTTTCGCGCCAATCTGGCTTGCGCGCAAAGGGCGACCTTCAAATTGAATCTTTGCGTTGTTTCATCATTCATCCCACCACATCCATGCGCATCCACACCACACTCATCGGCTTTTTGGCTTGCGCGAATTTCAGTCACGCAAGCGAACTCAAGATCGAGCCGCGCCCGTTCACGGTGGAAAAAATTTTCAGCGCCACGGTGATGCCAAGCGGCGCGGAGAACACCATTTGCATCGAACCCAAAGCATGGAGCGAGTTTCGCATCGAGGAAGTTGCCGAGCACGGTCAGCGCGTGAACGAGGGAGATGTTTTGATGCGTTTCGATGCCGAGGCGATTGACCGCAAGTTGGAGGATTTGCGGCGTGAGATTGCGAGCGGCAAAATTGCTCTCGATGACGCGACGCAGGACTTGGCGCAAATGCAGGAGACCGCGACCCATCGTTTGGAGGCCTTGCAGCGTGCTGCGCGCGTCGCCGCGGAGGAAAACGATTATTTCCTAAAGATCCGCCGCAAGGCTCAGGCCGAAACTGCAGATCAGCAACTTGAGCGCAAAAAACAACTTTTGGCCAATGAGCAGGAAGAATTGAATCAACTCAAAAAAATGTATGAGGCCGATGACCTCACCGAGAATACGGAGGAAATCATTTTGACGCGTCAGATGGACGCCGTCGCTGCGGCGGAGTTCTCGCTGCGCATGGAGCAAATGGATCACCAACGCAGGCTTGAGGTTCAGTTGCCGCGCGAAGAGGTCACGCTTGCCAATGCCAGCCGCGATGCCGAAATCCAATTGCGTTACTCCACCACCGGAATCCCGCGATCCATCGAGAAGAAAAAAGCTGAGTTCGAAGCTCTCAAGACCAACCACGCGCGCGCGGTGAAACAGTTGGCCGATTTGGAGCATGACCGATCGCTATTTGAAATCAAAGCCAAGTCCGACGGATGGTTTTATCACGGTGCGATTGAGAATGGCCGTTGGTCGCGCGATGAATCCAAACCATTGGAGAAGTATGGCAAGCCATCGATCAATCAGGCGATTGCCACGCTGGTGTCGGCAAAGTCGGGTCGCGTTTTGACCGCGCACCTGGACCAGCAGACGATCGGCGCTTTGCCTGCGAAATTTGATGGCATCGCAATCCCGCCCGGTCGTGAGGAGCTTGAGATTCCTGTGAGCCTCTCGAACCTTGCGAGCATTCCCTCGACTGGCGGCACCACGCGCATGGATCTCACGGCCAAGTGGCCCGAAAATTTTGAGCCGGTGATCGGCACGAGCATGACGGTGCGCGTGATTTGTCATCATCGCGATGCAGCTTTGTTTGTTCCGTGCAAAGCACTTGAGCGCGATCCGCGTGGCTGGACGGTGTCGGTGAAAGTTGCAGATGGTAAAAACGAGCGACGCGTCATTCGATGCGGAAAAAGGAATGCCGACGAGGTTGAGATCCTATCGGGCATCGATGCGGGCCAAGTGATTCTTGTACCGTAGATTTTCAATTCTCATAATTTCTATGATGCATTCCGCCGGCAATCACATGCGTCTTTCCGGATCAAGCCGACTTGTGTTCGCGCGAGTGGCGGTGTGCATTGCGACATCGCCCGTGATGGCGTGGGGCGATGCTTTGCCGACAGCGAAAGAGATCGATGCGTCATTGCGACGGGGTGTGGATTTTTTGATTCAAGATCAAAACGCCAACGGCTCGTGGGGTGGCGCGACCCGCACAAAAAAGATCAACATCTACGCGCCGTTGCCGGGGGCGCATCACGCCTTCCGCGCGGGCGCCAGCGGGCTTGCTCTTTCGGGTCTCATCGATGCCCGTGATGATCGATCCGAAGTTAAGGCAACGATTGCCAAAGCCGCCGAATGGGTGAGCGCGGAGCTGCCTCACTTGCGCCGCGCCGATCCCACCACGACTTACAATGTTTGGGGTCATGCTTACGGTTTGCGTGCGTTGACCAGACTGCATCGCATCGAGATTGATCTATCGCGCAAGGAACACTGGGCGCGACTTGCTCAAGAGCAAGTCGACCTCGCCAAGCGATACGAGGAGATCAACGGCGGATGGGGATATCTCGATGTATTCGACGAAGTCACGACGCAGAGGCCATCGGGGTTGCCGACTTCTTTTACTACGGCGACCTTGTTGTTGGCGATGGATGAAGCGCGGCGTGAAATGGCCGTAAAAATTTCCGAGCCGATGACTCATCGCGCTCTTGAATCGATTCGCGTTCAACGCACGCCGGATTTTTCTTACACTTATTCGTTCAATCATCGCATGCACCCGCGAAACGAAATCAATCTCCCTGCCGGATCGTTGGCGAGGTCGCAGGCATGCAATGCTTGTTTGCGCGTGTATGGCGATGCCGCAGTGAATGATGAGGTCATCCACACATGGGCCAAACGCTTTCTCGATCGCGAGGGTTTCCTCTCGATTGGCCGCAAGCGTCCGGTTCCGCACGAGACGCATTTTCGCATCTCGGGTTATTTCTATTACTATGGCATCTATTACTTCACCGAATCGGTGCGGCTTTTGCCCAAGCCCACACATGCCGACTACGCCCGTCGCCTTGCCGCCATTCTTCTCGAGCGTCAGGAAAAAGACGGCTCATGGTGGGATTATCCGCTGTATGATTATCATCAGCCCTACGGCACCGGTTATGCCTTGATGGCGCTGTCGTGGTGTCGTGACGCGATCGCGGAGTGAGGCGCTGGGATTGAACGAATCAATGAGGCGTCGGTCTGACGCTATGAAGATTGGGTAACCGGTCTTCAAGTAAGGGTGAACAGCAGTTGGCAATTTCGTGCCCGTGGCGGACAGAGCCGCCCATGACATGAAATTGTACAGCATGGCCGTCGGGGTTGGGTGCCCCGGCGGCCTCACGCTTGCCAGCGTCAGCGCGTGACACCGCGTTGGGATTGCTCGATGAAGCGGATGAGATGGGCGACTTGCGAGTTGTCGCCATCGTGAGTTGCCTTGAGCGAGCTGATCGATTGCGCGAGGTTGTTGTCCTTTTTGAGGAACAACTTTTTGTAAGCCGCCTTGAGTGATTTGATGTCCTCGTCGGAAAAGCCGCGACGCTGGAGACCCACGAGGTTGAGGCCGCGAGTGGTGGCTGGATTGCCGTCGATAATCATGAAGGGTGGTATATCTTGGACGATCTTTGACAAGCCGCCGATGATCGAGTGTTTGCCGATGCGGCAAAATTGATGGACCGCGGCAAAGCCGGAGATGATCGCGTGATCCTCGACAACCACATGACCAGCGAGACCGACGGTGTTGGAGAGGATGATGTGATCGCCGAGCTGGCAGTCGTGGGCGACATGCGAGTAGCAGAGCAACAAATTGTGGGAGCCAATGCGCGTCGGCGTGTGATCGTGGGTGCCGCGATGCACGGTGCTGTTTTCGCGGAACTGGTTGAAGTCGCCGACTTCGAGCATGGTCGGTTCGCCTTGGTACTTGAGGTCCTGGGTTTTTCCGCCGATGGCGGCGTAGGGATAAAATTCGTTGCCGCGGCCAAACTTCGAGGGGCCTTCGAGCACGACATGCGAATGCAGCACGCAGTCGTCGCCAAGTTCGACATGGTCGCCGATGATGCAGTACGGCCCGATGCGGACATTCGTGCCAAGCTTGGCGAGCGGCGAAACAATGGCGGTGGGATGAATCACGGCGCGCATTTCCGCCGATCCGAGGCGCGCTGACGAGGTTTTTTTGGCATCAGCCCTCTTGCAGCACAACCTTGCGCCACTCGTGACGGCGGTGGTAGTTGAGTTCAAAATGGGGTGAGGTGGATGACAGAACATCGGGCATGCCCTCGGGTCCCGCATCATAGCGGCTGAAGGAAAGTTCGAGTTTTTCGCCAACAGCAAAGGGACCGCCATCAGGAAAAATGGTTGAGGGAATGCGCGCCAGCACCTGCCATTGGTTTTGTCCACTTGGTTGGAGGACCCATGAATCAAACGCCGAGGCTGAACATCGAAATTCATCGAGTATGGCGTGTTTGGATCGGATTTTTTCCAAATCTTCGGCCGTCAATTTTAGATGCATGCGGTGGTTGTGCGGGGTCACATGCAGCTCGAGGTAATGAGGTGAGTTTTTGCGCGCGATAAAGATTTCGAAAACATCTCCCAGCAACCACATGTCCTGGTTGTGGTCGGTGCTGCGTGAGGTGATGAAGTCATCGTGAAGCTCAGCAAGGATCCAAAAGGCGTCGGGTTCCCAGCCGAAACGAACCATGCCAGCCCGCAAATTTTTTTCGGGAGCGCTTAGCCAAGCTTGTTGCATGGTCCACGCATCATTGCAGAGGTTTTTTGCGGCAATGGCGAAGTCGCCGGGCTTCATGTGAAAAACTCTTGGCGCGGCGAATGTGTCAGATCCGATGTGTTTCATTCGGCGATCGGCATGGCGCGTGGCGCGGGTGTTTCCTCCTCGACTGGGATTGCATGCTGAGGGTTTAACTCAACCGCTTTGGGCGGCGGCGCTTCGACAACGACTTCGGCTTTTTTGGGCTGAACCTTGAGTTGCTCTTTGGTTGGGGGCGATGGGCGCATGCGAACTTCGACGCGGCGGTTCACGCTTTGTTGCTCGACGCTGCCTTTGGTGACGAGCGGTTCGTAACGACCAAAGCCACGGGTGCTGATTTTTGACGCGTCCATGCGCAGGGACTCGACGAGGTATTCTTTCACTGCCGCGGCACGGCGCACGGAGAGGTCGAGGTTGAAATCGTCACCACCGATGAGGTCGGTGTGACCTTCGATCCAACAGTAAAGCTCGGGGTTGCGGTCCATCAGCAGCGCGAGCTTCATGAGTCCCACCTTGGCGCTTTCGCGCAGTTCGGCGCTGTTGTAATCGAACAGCAAATCACTCGGCAGCATGGTCTTTTTTGAGATCAACGCATTGGCCGGCAAGCCGAGCAATTCGTCGAGCGACGCGTTGTCATTGAGAGCGCCGCGATCGGCCTTGCCGCCGGCACCTTGCAGAATCATCGCATCAGTGAGTTGACCGAGCTTGTCGTCATCGGCCTGCATTGCGCCCGGGTCGATGGTGAGTTGTCCAACTTCTGCTGGCTTGATTTGTTCCGGTTGGCGGCCGAGTTCTGGCAAGTCGTCGGAATCGATTTCGTACCCGGTGGCAATTTCGACAGCGGTCGCTTCGGGTTCGCCTCTGGCGGCGGGATTGGCCATGCGCAACGCAAATTCAGCCTGCTGAACATCGGGTTTCATTTCGATCTCCGCATCTTTGGGCAAAGCGGCAAGCAGATCGACCTCTTCGAGCAAAGCGGCGGCATTTTCGGGGGGCTTGATC
>JBEEOX010000101.1:0-6366 GCA_041191425.1 Verrucomicrobiota bacterium
CACGATCTGCCTTCTTAATCAATTCGGCTTTGCCAGCTCGATACCTTGCTTCGACCTTCTCGATGCCGTTGTAAAAATCTGAATCGAGCTCGTTCTGTGCGATGCATGGGAGGCATGCAAAGAGTCCTATTAAGAATGACAGGAAGAGTCTCATTTTTGTGGCGAACGATGAGCGCATGCACCTCTACCAGCGAGAGCGAGCGTCGATCACGGGGTTGAGGTTGTAGCTACGGAGAATCATCGAAACAGGGCGGCTGGTAGTGGTTGTCGTGGCGCGGCTTCTTGGCCTTCTTCTTTGATTTTTCTGACGCTTCATCACGGTATAGCCGTTCTGCGGGAACACTGTAGGACGTGGCCCCCCCTCTACTTCTTGCATCAAATGCAGTTCATCTCCAACAATCCGAAAAATTCCTGGCCTCACCTCTGTTACAATATCGACGACTGTTACAGTGATCCATTTGGGGGCCTTCGTCAGGTCAACCTTATAGCTATTACGGGAAACCTCCTCTTTATTGGTAATATCCCTGACAATCACCTTGTCGTCAGTGAACTCCCACTCAATCTTCATCAGTAGTTTGGTCGCATCATGCATACCTGCGCGTTGAATTAACCAGCGACCCAAAAGAGGATTTTCCGAATCAGCGCACCACGATGCTTCCGAAAGAAAAATAAACGCGACAGCGAAGAAGTAGGATCGGATGATAGGTATGGTTTTCATGTTTTTTGGCCAACATTCAAGCGCTGGCACCGCTGGCGCGAGGGTGAGCGTTGCAACGGGATGGCGGGTTAAAGTTACGGAAAGCATGGCCGACAGAGCAGCCCCAGCGGTTGTCCAGCCGCGGCTTGTTCGCCATTGTTGTGTCATCGATATGCATGTCAGTAGATGAGATTGGCTCCAAAGTTTGGGCACAGTCCACGCACCACTTCGTCTGTCCACTTATCGAGTTGGCCTCGATCCATCTCCCAGAATGATCGGCACAGATCAAAATACTGAAGCACGGCATAATGGTGCCCCGCCTCAAGTAGAGCCTTGGCGAGCGACATGTTCGGTCCAAATGAAACCATCTGGGGACTCCCCGGTGAGCGACCAGCCGCAAGCAGATGGCCTCTGGCTGCTTCCGCATCACCACCTCTCAAGGATAGAAGTCCGAAAACAACGCTGAAGTCCTGAATGGCGTTCCCGTAATTCCAGTCGTCAGCATATGTCGGGGCTAGCTGTCTCAACTCATGGGCATAACCAGCAGCTTCCTCATCACTGCCAATCTCCACTGATGTCTTTGCTGCTGCTCCCAGTGCGCACCAGCGTGCATACGGTGAATCGGCAGATTGCAGCGCTTCAATGGCGCGATCATATCGTTCCTGTGGAGTCTTCGGAGCTTTGGCAGCGAGATCACGCAACTCCTCTATAGTCATTTCTGTGTATGGACGCATGACTTGGTTCATTGGGCGAACGTTTGATGTGCGCTCACCGGCGCGATTGTAAAAGAAAATGAAATAAATTTGAAAAGCTTATAGCCGGTTGGTGCGTCACGAATTTTTCGTTTTCTATTTCTTTATCTTGTGCTTATCTATCCACTGTGAAACGTGTTCTGGCATGCTTCTGCCAGAATTTGCATAGACCTTTCCAAGCCAATCCGCCATGAGCGATGCCTCCTTCTCGGTGCCGGGATACTCAGCATGATAATCTATTTTAGTGATACTATTCTCCACAACTTTCATATTCAAGTCGATCACGTCAGTAGTCTTTCCCTCTGTGAGCCACACAAGATGGAGCACGCGATCAACATCCCAGGACACCATGTCATAATTTGATACTCGCGACGTGTATCGCGCAATTACTATGGCACCGACAACGAATCCGATTAGCAGACTGACAATTGTAAGTAATGTGTACTTGAGATTCTTCATGTTTATCGAACGTAAAGCGCGTGCACCTCTATCAGCGACGGCGGAAGTCGCTCACGGGTTTGAGGTTGTAGTCACGGAAAATTATCGAAACTGAACGGCTGGTAGTGGTTATCACGGCGCGGCTTGTTGTGCAATTCTTTTGCGTTCGTCGATATAGCGATCAACCCTCTCACCAAATCCTAACTTTAGGTCTCTAAGCATATAAGGTCTATTGCTTCGATTCCAGCTACCTTCACGCGTATCACGATTGGGGAGCAAATCTCCAATGCTGATTGCCACCGATGGCGGCTTCCTTTTGCGGGCAACAAAGACTAATTCTTGATTCACACCAACTATAGAACCATTGGTGATGCAAAAATCTCCAATCCAGATAATCGTAGGTCTTTCATGCCATAAGACATCCTCTGGAAAAACGTCCAATTTGATGCCCCCGCGTTCGACAATCTCATCGAGAATAGAGTATTTGATCGCTTTGATCACAGCGCCGAGGAATTTCATAATTCTTGCACAACGTCGAGGCCTCTCACACCTGCCCATGGGCGCGGACTCGACAGTGGGTTGGAGTTGTAACGATCATGGCGAATTCGACTCGAAGCGGGGCAGGTGTTGAGAGCGCCGCCTTGTTCGGCTTCTTGTTTGTTGGCTCGACGTGAACAACACCAAGTCCTGCCGCCTCCCAGTATGAAACCGTCGGAGGGATGATCGCAACGATGGCAAAACCACAGAGTGCGGTCGAGAAAAGGACACTCCGGTCTCGCCTCAAGATCACGATGAGTGCCACGAGGCAGGCGATCATGATCGGAAGTGCAACAATCCAGGCGCAGAACCATAGCCATCCGAACAACCCCATCGCATCCACATGCGGCAGGCTGACATAGAATCCTCCAGCCAGCATCGCTGCACCGGCTCCCGCAGCGCATGGAAACCGTCGTCGAGTCTTCGTAGCCAACATAAGCAGGCCTGCCGTTATCGATAGGATTGCGAGCGCGTGCATTATGTTTCTGGCGAACAGTTTTATTGAGTCACACGCGGCATTTTACCTGGAACAATCGCGCGCGGTTGTTTCGGGATAAAGGCAGCGCCGAAGGGTACAATTCCAAGTTTTCCATACAACACTCTAGACATACGCGATCACGATGGAAGCACCAAGGGTATTGTTGAGCACACTTATCCAATCCCAAACTTTTGACGCAGACTCGCCCTTCTTCGCTAAAGCTACGAAGGGCATTCTTCGCTTCGAGTCGCTTTTTCATGGCCTGCCATTCGTAGCTTTCGGCACGGAAGCGAAGAATGGCGGAACGGGAGGGATTGACTTCGCTCCGCTCCGTCCAAGCGGAATGCGGCCTCCTCCTCCGGAGGCCGAGGGGTTTCAAAGGTCGCTACAAGCGACCAATGCTTTCAAACCCGTTTCGCTGCTCTCAAGGAGTCCTCGGCCCTGCCCTGAAACGCCATGACCCCAACCCCGACGAGCGGGGTTGGGGTCATGGCGGAACGGGAGGGATTCGAACCCTCGGTAACATTTCTGCTACGTTCCCTTAGCAAGGGAGTGCTTTCGACCACTCAGCCACCGTTCCAGTGTGCGGGTCGGGTTGTTTGAATCACAGGGCTGGCGGTTCGTCAACCTCTGCGGAAGAAATTGGTGAGGATTCGTCGTTGCTTGCCTCGGCGTTGGCTTCGCTTTCGACCGCAGCGACATTTTCTGAATGATCTGGCACTGCTGCCTGGGCCGCTTTGTTTTTCGAATTTTTCTTTTTCTTTTTGGGTTTGTCGGAAGCTTTGCTGCTGGCGGGCGCGGGTTTTTCGATGACCTCTTGGACGACGAGTGTGTCGTTGGTGAAAAGCAGAATGTGACCTTGGTGGAGGAGCCAGAAGAGGTCGGCTGCAAATTCGGCGGGCGGAGCGTTGCCGCCTTCGGGCAGGACTGCTTGCCAGAGTCCGGCCAGTTTTGCGGGTTCGTTGGCGCGGATCCACTCGACCATGATGGCGGGTCGTGCGGCGAGAACCGCGTCCTTGGGCAGCGGGTTTGGGCGCGCGGGACCGGTGTAGAGTTTGCCTTTGCGTTTGAAGATTGGGAGGTGCTCGGCCTCGATCGCGCGGCAGATGGCGGGGATGAGGCTCGCGGGGTTTTCGCGGGTCTGGATGCCGGCGAGTTTGAGTGAAAGTGCCAGCGAGGGTGAGAGCAGTTGGTTGGAAATCGTGGCGGGGATTTCGATTTTGGAAAGAGGCTCGAACGCATCGTCGAAATGGCGCGTGATGAGCGCGCGTTCGGCATCGCTTTGGTTCTCGATCCATGCGTCGTCCGCGCCGCCTTTCATCCGCCAGCGGGTTTTTTTCTTCATCGAATCGAGCCATGCATTGACCACTTCCTCACCGCGTTCGGTGCGAACCTTTGCGGCGTAGGCCTCGAAGGGCATGGTGGGGAATCGTTCGCGGTGAACGCGGCGGAGATTGGATTGATAGGCGTGAAAGTTTGGCGGGCCGAGAAGCTCGCCCGAGAGTCCGCAGCGGGCGATGGACTGAAAGTTGCCGCTGGGCGGATCGACCGCGACGATTTCCTGTTCGACAAACTGCTGGCGCAGCTCGGAGCTCCAGAGATGACGTGCGGCTTCTTCGCGTGTGAGGAAAAGCGAGTTGTCACTCTTGCCGTGGATGAGTGGTGGGCGTGATGGATCGACCTCAAAGATCGCGCGGCAGCGGCTGCGCTCGGCGATGATGATTTTGGCGACATCGTAGAGCGGGTAAACGCGTGCGACCTGGTGCACTTCCTTGCCGATGAGTCGCACCGCTTCGGGATCGGGGATGATCGTGACCTGAACGCCGGCGGCAGGCGTGACGACGGCTTCGCGTGTAGCGTGATCGCGTGTGAATCGTGATTTGCCGCGGGCACCGCGATCGTCGCGACGCTCACGAAATTCGCGTCGTTCGCGTGGCGGGGCATCGCCATCGGCGCGCGTGTCGTGCTTGCGCTCTTTTTTGGCATGCGTTTTCGCCGGCTCCGCGGCATCACGCGCCCACGAAGGACCAAGCGCGAAACTCGAAAGAAGGCCGGTGAGTGATTCTTTGTCGGGACTGCTCACGGTGCGAATTGTAGATAGCGGATTTGAAAATGACAAACTTCGCGTTGAGTCAATTTGATACCCCCGAACCGGCGGTCAGCATGCCAATCACGCGTTGGGTCGCGCCTTGGTGAGCGGACAAAATGTGGCTCGCGCGTGTGGTGAGTTGCTGGGCTTCATGCGGATCGATCGCGCGTCGGATCGCATCGACAAGTTGCGCGTGACTAATGGCTTGAATGCAGGCATCCGCCGCGACGAGTCTGGTGGCGAGCGGTTCGAAGTTTTCCATGTGCGGACCAAAGATCACTGGGCGCCTGGCAAGAATCGCCTCGGCTGGATTTTGTCCGCCCTTCGAGAAGAAACTTTTTCCGATGATCACCACATCGGCGAGAGCAGTCCATTCGCCTAACTCTCCGGTGGTATCGATGAGAAACACGGCGGATGATTCGTCGGGCCTATGACTCGCATCGAATTGCGAGCGGGCGTTGACTGTGAATGCGGCAGCTTCCAAATCTCGGGTTGCGCTGTCGCGGCGTTCCGCATGACGCGGCGCGATCACGGGCAAGGCGTGGGGTGCTGCATCGCGAATCGCATTGGCGATCCATGCGTCTTCACCGGCGTGGGTGCTGGCAGCGAGTACGACCGAGCGGGCATGACCGAAGGCATCGAGCATGTCTTGGAAGGCTTGCCTGCGTGCGGGAGCAGTTCCACTGCCCGGATCGAACTTGATGCTGCCAGTGAGGTGGATCGCATCCGCTGCGACACCAAGTTCGCGCCAGATCGATTCATCCTCCGCTTCCTGAATCGCGACCGCGTCGAGGCAGGAAACAAAAGGACGCAGCCATTTTGCGAATCGACGATAGCGACAGCTTGAGCGCGGCGACATGCGGGCATTCACCAGCGAAATGGGAATCGAGCGATTGCGGCATGCGAGCAGCAGGTGTGGCCAGAGCTCACCTTCGATGAGCACGATGCCCGATGGCTCGAAGCGATTGAGGTAGCGCGTGACCATCGATGGAAAATCCAAGGGTGAGTAGGCAACGCGGACTTGGGCGATCTTGGCATCGCTTGCGACCGTGTGTCCGGTGGCGGTGCCGGTGGCGAGCACGAATCGTTGTTGCGGATGTTGCGTGAGCCATTCGCGGATGAGTTTGAGCGCGATCAGAGTTTCGCCAACGCTGATGGCGTGGATGTGAATGGCGCCACAGGGTTCCATTTCGGCATCGGTGCTGTAGATGGCGATGCGTTCGCTGAGGGGCGTGCCGAGTCCGCCGCGTCGCAGCATTTTAAAGATCCACGCCGGGAAAGCCGCGATGAACAAACATGGCAGCGTCACGCGGTAGATCAGCAGCGCGAGGAGTTTCCGCATGATGAGAAAGTCTTTAGGTGTTTGACGGGTGCG
>JBEEOX010000102.1:0-6308 GCA_041191425.1 Verrucomicrobiota bacterium
TTGCTGAAGTCGTATGCGCGCTTTGCCTGATCCTCGGCATTGCGACTCGTCCAGCTGCGTTCTTGCTGGGTTTCGCGATGGTGGTGGCGGCATTCAACATTCATGCTGGATCGCCTTGGTTCATGGGGCCGGGCGTTACATCTGCGAAAGAGCCGGCCTTGTTGTATCTTGTGCCGATGCTTGCGATCATTTTCACGGGTGCTGGATTGCACTCGTTGGATGCAAGAATCATCAAGGATCCCCGGCGTCGTCGCTGGTAATTCGCCATGCAGACGCAGCATCTTGTTCTTCCCGGTGACCTTAATCACCACGGATTCCTGTTCGGCGGAAGACTGCTGGCATGGGTAGACGAGGCGTGCTGGATTGCGGCGAGTTTGAAATTTCCGCATTGCCGATTTGTGACGGTTGGCATGGATCGCGTGGAGTTTCATCATGGGGTCAAACAGGGAGCGATCCTGACCATTTCCTGCACGCTTTCGCGCGAGGGGACGACCAGTGTTTGTTATGCGGTGGAGGTGCGTGATGAAAAGGCGGGCAGTGATTCGATTTTTTCGACGCGCGTGACCTTGGTGAATGTCGATGAGGAGGGTTGCAAGCGTTCGTTGCGCGAGTGAGGATTGGAAATTTTCTGGGCTGTGGAAATTCGTATCGAGACCGTTGATATCGTTTTGCCTTTGGAGCGTTCCGAGGACGATGCAGCGCGTCGAGATGCGGCGGCGATCGTGCTTGGCATTCCTGTTTCAAGGATCGGCGGAATGGTGCTGCGCAAGCATTCGATCGATGCGCGCCAGAGGGCGATCAAGGTGCGCTTGCGTCTGGATGTCTCGGTCGATGGACCGATGCCCGAGCAAGTCAAACCGCGCTGGTCGGCTCCGCCATTGGCGTCGAATCCGCGGGTGGTCGTGATCGTCGGCTGTGGCCCTGCGGGCATGTTTGCCGCGCTGCGGTGCCTTGAGTTGGGCTTGAAGCCGATCATCCTCGAGCGCGGCAAAGATGCGAGCGCGCGTCGCTTCGATTTGGCTCCGATTCTCCGCGAAGGTCGGGTGATCGAAGAGTCAAATTACTGTTTTGGCGAGGGAGGTGCCGGAACTTTTTCGGATGGAAAATTGTACACTCGCGCAACCAAGCGCGGGCCCGTCGCGAAGGTGTACGAGATCCTTGTCGCGCATGGTGCGCCCGAGCGTGTGCTCACCGATGCGCATCCACACATCGGATCGAATTTGTTGCCCAATGTCGTCAAGGCGATGCGGGCATCGATCATTGCGGCAGGCGGCGAGGTTCGTTTTGAAACAAAGGTCGTCGACCTTCTCATTCAGCACGAAAAAATCCACGGTGTGGTGACTGCCTCAGGTGAGGAAATTTCCGGCGATGCGGTGATCCTCGCGACAGGTCATTCCGCGCGAGACATCTATCGGCTTTTGGCGGAGAAAAAAATCCTGCTCGAGCCCAAGCCATTTGCCGTGGGATTCCGTATCGAGCATCCGCAGCCGTTCATTGATCGCATCCAGTATCACCTTGGTCAGGCGGATGAGCGTCCGCGTCTTTTGCCTGCGGCGCGTTACCGTCTTGCGACCAAGATCCGCGACCGTGGCGTGCACTCGTTCTGCATGTGTCCCGGTGGTTGGGTTGTGCCTGCATCGACTGAGAACGACGAGGTGGTGGTCAATGGCATGAGTCTTTCGCGGCGCGATTCACCGTATGCGAATTCTGGCATGGTCTCGACGGTTGAGCCCGAGGATTTGCGGCATTTGCAAAAGGAGCACGGCATTCTCGCCGGCATTGTTTTTCAGAAACAAATCGAGCGCACGGCGAAACAGGCCGGCGGGGGAGGTCAGATCGCGCCTGCCCAGCGCGTGGCGGATTACCTCACGGGAAAAATTTCCGCCGATCTGCCCGGGACCAGTTATTTTCCCGGCCTTAATTCGGCGCCATTGCATGATTTGCTGCCGTCGTGGATCACTTCGCGGATGCGCGAGGGGCTGCGATTGTTTGATCGTCAGATTCGCGGATACGCGTCGAAGGAGGCATTGTTGCTTGGCTTTGAAACAAGAACGAGTTCGCCGCTGCGCGTGCCGCGTCGCGATGACACGCTCGAACATCCGCAGATCGCAGGATTGTTTCCATGCGGGGAGGGCGCGGGCTACGCTGGCGGTATTGTGAGCGCGGCCATGGATGGGATGCGTTCGGCTGAGGCTGCGTGTCACTGAATGAAATCTTCCCGCAGCTTTTCAGCGACGCGCGCTTGCCAAAATCCTGACCATGCGCGATGGGTTGGGCGCCTCGTGATTCAGCCCGCGCGGCAGATAAAATTATGGTGGAAATTCGACTCAAATACGAAGGCGACCTGCATTGCTCTGTGGTGCATCAACCCTCTGGCAGCGTCATTGTCACGGATGCGCCGGTTGACAACAATGGTCGTGGCGAGGCCTTTTCTCCCACCGATCTTTTGGCCGCCGCCCTCGCGTCTTGCATGGCCACGGTCATTGGTATCGTCGCCAAGCGAAAGGAAATCGATGTCAGCGGGATGAATGTCATTGCGCGCAAATTTATGTCCGATGACCAACCGCGTCGGATCAGCCGCATCGAGCTCGACCTCCACATGCCGCTTTCGGTCGATCATCCCGATCGCAAACTACTCGAGAGCGCCGCCCGCGGCTGCCCGGTGCATCACAGCATTCACCCCGACATCGAGGTGGTGATGAACTGGAATTGGGCCTGATTTTGGTGTGCCTCGGCCTGTTTTAGGCCACTTGCTCTACTTCAAAGGGTAGGCATTTCAGATTGAGCCTGCGCAGATCGAGGTGTTTTGAAGCTTGATCAATATCCAAGCCAACGACCCGGCCTTGTTCGTCCAAGTCCAGCACGATGCCCTCACTCAACTCGATTGCATCAGTTGCGACCTTCTCAGCGAGGTCGATGTAAAGGCTATCAGTCTCAGGGAAGTATTCGATTTTCATGGTTTGAATCTTCGGTCTGGAAATGCGTTATGGATGGTTGCTTCATCGGCTAGTGTCGCAACGCGAAGGTATCTGCCATCAAGTTCCACGATTGGTGCCCAAAACCTTACCCGCGCACCGTCAGCTTGCACCTCTTTTTTCACGGCTGTCTCAATCGCGCGGATGCACATTTGCTTGGACAATTATGGGCGTTTGATGAGCACCTTGGCCTCGAAATATCTGGTGAATTGGTATTTCATACATGGACCTGGGCGCTGCGCACGGCAATGTTTGGCATTTGACTTAATACCGCAAAGTATCCTGGGAACAATCAAAATTCCGTTTTCTCACTTTGATTGGCTTGCTTTCGCAACCAAAAAAGTGGTGGTTATAGGCTTTGATTGGCTTGCCGTTTTTTGAGCAATTTATTCACAAAATGATTGCTTGCTGATCCGAATGGGGGGAGTATCTTGCCGAAACCTCATAAAGATAGGCAATAAACTAATGTTTAAATTCCCCGATCACGCACCCTTTTCCAATAAACAGCGACAGTCTTTGGAATCATTGCTTTCGTCGTTTGATGCCTCGCAGCGCTCTTGGTTGAGCGGCTTCCTCGCGGGTGTGAATCCGGCAGGTGGAGTTGTGTCGTCATCGCCCGTTTCGGCTGGAAAGTTGACTGTTTTGTACGGGACCGAATCGGGCAACTCCGAAGCCCTTGCTGCGCGTGCGGTGAAAGATGCCAAGAAGCGTGGCTTTCAGGCGGTGATGAAAAACATGTCCGAGGTCGAGCCGTCGAGTTTGGCATCGGTGGGGAATTTGTTGGTCATCGTCTCGACATGGGGTGATGGCGAACCGCCCGAGACGGCGGTTGGATTTTACAAGGCGTTGATGAGTGAGGAGATTACCTTGAGTGGTCTGCGTTATTCCGTGTGTGCCTTGGGTGACACCTCGTACGAAAAATTTTGCCAGACCGGCAAAGATGTCGACGCAAGGCTTGAGGCCTTGGGTGGCAAGCGAGTGGCGGATCGACGTGACTGCGATGTCGATTACGAGGATGCCTTCAGCGAGTGGCTTGGTCTTGCCCTGACGGCATTGGCTCCAGCAGATGCGGTTGCTGCACGGACGCTTAGCGCCGAGGTCGTTTCAAGTGGTGTCGAGTACGGAAAAAAGAATCCGTTTCCATCGCCTTTGAACGAGCGCGTTTTGCTGAATGGCGAGGGCTCGAGCAAAGAGACGATTCATTTGGAATTTTCGCTCGAAGGATCGGGCATGTCGTATGAGCCGGGCGATGCCTTGGCGGTTGTGCCTGTGAATGCGCCTGATGTCGTAGCGGCGGTGCTTGCCGCGGCCAAGCTCAAGGGTGACGAGGAAATTGAGACCAAAGCTTCCGGTCGCAAGTTGCTGGCCGATGCCCTGCGCGAGGATTTCGACATTACCGCGCTTTCGCGCAATGTGCTTACCAAACTAGCTGAGGCTACGGGATCCGATGCCTTGAAGGCCTTGCTCGCGGATGATGCGAAGGAAAAACTCAAGGAGTACACCTACGGCCGCGAGATTGTGGATGCGATTGCCGACTTTGCGCCGAAGGGCCTTTCGGCCAATGCACTCGCGGGCTTGTTCCGCAAGTTGCCGCCGCGCTTGTATTCGATCGCCTCAAGTCCGCTCGCACATCCCGGCGAGGTGCATCTCACCGTGGCAGCGGTGAGGTATCAATCGCATGGTCGTGAGCGCAAGGGTGTTTGCTCGACCTATCTGGCGGATCTCGCCAAGCCCGGCTCGGAGGTTTCGATTTTCGTGCAGCCAAACAAAAACTTCCGTTTGCCTGAAAATGATGCCGCACCGGTGATCATGGTTGGCCCTGGAACGGGGGTCGCGCCATTCCGCGCCTTTGTTGAGCATCGCGCTGCAACCAATGCCCCCGGCAAAAACTGGCTCTTCATGGGGGATCAAAAATATCTCTTTGATTTCCTCTATCAACTCGAGTGGCAGGATCACCTCAAGAGTGGCACGCTGAGCCGACTCGATGTCGCGTTCTCGCGCGATCAACCCGAGAAAATCTATGTCCAGCAGAAGATGCTCGAGCAAGGTGCAGAGTTGTACGCATGGCTTGAGCAGGGTGCTTACTTTTATGTCTGCGGCGATGCCTCCCGCATGGCGGCCGATGTCCACGAGGCACTTGTTTCGATTGTTGAAAAACACGGCGGTAAGTCGCGTGAGACGGCTGAAGCCTATGTCGAGGATCTCAAGAAATCGAAACGCTACCAGCGTGATGTCTATTGATGCGCCGATCGAATCCGAAAACCGAAAACAGAAATTTTCCTATGTCCGAAGAAAAGAAACTTTCCGCGAACGAGTACATTAAGACGCGCAGCAATTACCTCCGTGGCACGATTGCCGAGGGGCTTGCGGACGCGTCGACCGGCTCGATGTCCGAGGATGACCAGCAATTGCTCAAGTTTCACGGCACTTATCAGCAGGATGATCGCGACCTGCGTGCCAACCGACGCAAGCACAAGCTCGACAAGGCTTATTCGTTCATGATCCGCATCCGCGTGCCGGGTGGTGTCGCCACGCCTGCGCAGTGGCTTGAGACCGATCGCATGGCGACGCAGTTTGCCAACGGCACGATCAAGCTAACGACGCGTCAGGCCTTCCAGTTTCACGGCATCATCAAGAGCAACCTCAAGCGCACGATCAAAGAGATCAACCAAACTGCGATGGACACCATTGCTGCCTGTGGTGATGTGAACCGCAATGTCATGTGCAACCCGAACCCGCACCTATCCGAGGTACACGCCGAGGTGCTCAAGGTCGCGCAGGGGATTTCGGATCATCTCACGCCGCAGACTCGCGCGTATCACGAGATCTGGCTCGATGGTGAGAAAATCGAATCGAGCGAGGAAGACGTCGAGCCGATCTATGGCAAGACCTACCTGCCGCGGAAATTCAAGATCACCATCGCGGTGCCGCCATCCAACGATGTCGACATCTATGCCAACTGCCTGTCCTTCATCGCGATTGTCGAGAAAGGTAAACTGGTTGGTTTCAATGTCGCGGTCGGCGGTGGCATGGGTTCGACGCACGGCAATGAGGCGACCTACCCTCGGATTGCTGATATCATCGGATTCTGCACGACCGAGCAGGTTGTCGATGTGGCGGAAAAGGTGGTGCTCGTGCAGCGCGACTTCGGTGACCGCACCGACCGCAAGCATTCGCGCTTCAAGTACACCGTCGACGACCGCGGCGCGGATTGGATTTTGGCAAAGCTCAACGAATACCTCGGCTACGAGCTTGGACCGGTGCGTCCTTTCACGTTTGAGGACAACGGCGATCGCTACGGTTGGGTCGAGGACAAGAACGGCAACTCGCATC
>JBEEOX010000103.1:0-6263 GCA_041191425.1 Verrucomicrobiota bacterium
TGCCATCGCAACTCCCCCGCTTCCTTCAACAGATCGTCTTTGTTTATCATGAAAAATTTTCTCAAATTTGCGGTATCGTTCTTTCCTCCGCCAAATTTCCTATCTCGCCCGATCGCACCGCCTCAATGATTTCGCGATCGCCCTCCAGCAACCTCAAGGCCACCCATCGCGGTTGCGGTAATCGTGGAAACACCTCGAGCAAGTCGGACTCCACCTTGTCCAGAGCTTGCGCAAGCCCACGCACATCGAGCGGCAACTTGCGCGGCGATGGATCATCCGCGCGGGCGGCCATCAAGGAAATCTCCTTGAGCAAATCCGCAATCCCCTCGCCCGACCGCGCCGCACACGGTACCACCGGCACACCGAGATCGCGCGCCAAGTTGCGCGTGTCGATCTCGATCCCATGAGCACGCGCCTCGTCCATGAGGTTAAGGCAAAGCACCGCACGACGCGTGATCTGCAAGACCTGCAACACGAGGTTGAGGTTGCGCTCGATGCATGAGGCATCGACCACCATCACCGTCACATCCGGACGACCAAACAACAAAAACGATCTCGCGACCTCCTCATCCGGTGAGGCCGACAACAAGGAATAAGTCCCAGGCAGATCGATCATGCGGTATTTTTTACCCTCGTAGGAAAATCCGCCTTCTGCCCGACCCACGGTCTTTCCCGGCCAGTTTCCAGTGTGCATGCGCAAACCCGTGAGCGCATTGAAAACCGTGGTCTTGCCGGTGTTGGGATTACCGGCCAGCGCGATCACATAGTCGCTGTCATCCACGCGCAGGCCGAGCTTCTGCAAGCGACCCTGACGCGATGGACAGCTCACGCATGCTTCGCTGGGTTGATGCTCGGAAATCGGATTCATGCTTTATGCGATGATGAAACTTCCGCCGTCCTAAGGATCAAAATCCGTTTCGCTTGCGACTCACGCAGGCCTATGAGTGCTCCGCGGATCAGATAACTTTTCGGGCTGCCAAAGGGGCTTGAAAATTCGCAGCGGATCTTTGTTCCCGGCACCACACCGAGATCAAGCAAGCGCGTCCGCTCGGGTCCGACACAGCTTGGCGCGAGCCCATGCACAATGGCCTCGTCACCGACATGAAGATCCGACAAGCGACCCAAGCCTTCAGGCAACTCATCTCCCGCATCGATGCCGATCAAATGAATCAAACCCACCGCCGCCGCAGGGATCACCACCTCACGCCCCTCAACCTTTGCCGACACCGATCCATCCGCCTCATGAGCGATCGCATCCATCCGCGTGCCAGGCGCCAAACCCAAAGCACCCGCCAAGCGAAACAATGCCTCGGGCTCATCCTCAATGTGACCAATCCGCGCCGGCACCCCATCCGCCCATGCCGCAAGCGATGGCAATGGCCGCTTCGGCATGATCCCCTCGCGCGTCGGGATTGGATCCCCGTGCGGATCATAACGCGGATTGTTCATGCGGTCGGCCATCGCATTGACCTCATCCGCTTCGAGCCGATGCTCTTCGCGATGCGCCTCACGGTGCCAGTCGACCGCTGGCTTGCCCGTCTGACGCATCAGCCATGTTTCAAAAATCCGATGATTCCGCACGACCTGCAGCGCGTACTTTCTACCCGCTTCGGAAAGTTGATGCGCATCGTCACTCGCCACCAAGAGGCCGCGCGCCCGTAATTCACCCAAGGCCGTCGCCGCCTCCTTGCGCGACTTGCCCATCGCTCCCGCCAGACTGTCCACCGTCGCGGACCTGCCCGACTCCTCGCAGTCGAAGGCATGCTTGAGGGCATCCTCGAGCAATACCCTCAAGGCACCTGGCGCTTCTCTGGTGAATCCGTCCATCACTTGTCGTCAGATCATTGGACCGACTCCAAGCCATTCGCAAGGGGAAACAAAAATCGCGTCATTCGCCCGCCCCATCCCGCACCGGGATCGCCTCGCAGACCTCACGCCAACCCGGGAAATTCCAATGATTCGGAAACCCGCGGCACTGGATCGGTTTCACTGCCTGAATCGTGCAGCTGTTGCCGTCAAGCATCACGCATTCGTGATTGTCCTTTTCGATCAACGAAAGCCCGGTTCGATCACCGCGAAGGCGGGTGAAACGCGCGATGAATTCCTCTTCAGATAAATTCAGAAACTTGGCGATCGCCGACACCTCATCATCCTCGATCCGCACATCGCCCGGCCACTTGCAACATGCCGCGCAGCGCTGGCACACATAGCGCACGCCTTTCTCCAGCGAGGTCACGCGGTTGACCACACTGCCGTGCGATGACAGATCACGTTCACTCATGACCTATCATGGTGGCGCGGTCTCGATGAGACCGCATCTTTCCGCGCGATAAAATTTCCTAGCTCACTCATGACCTATCATGGTAGCGCGGTCTCGCCGAGACCGCATGATTCGTTTTCAGATTCGTTGATAATAATGATTCACCCGCCCAAGGAACCAACGCCACTTTTTCCCCGGCTTGCCGTTATCCAACAAAAAATGCGGACAATTCTTGTTGGGCGGATTCCTTCCCTTCCTCGGCCAATGATAATGCGGCACGACATTCCGCAAAGGAATGCCCTGTTTTTTCATCAGGATCGCCGTGAGCTTCGCGGTCCGCTCGATCGTAACCCGCTTGTTGCTGCCGCGATGCTCGCACATTTCGATGCCGATCGAGAGGCGATTTCCCGGGCCATGGAAATCGGCATGCTCGCCCTGCTCGCTGATCGGCATGTGCTGGATCGCCTCGCGGTCGTCGACGGTGAAATGCCAAATGAGATAACCAATACGGTTGCCGGTTTTAGTCTTCGGCGATCGCAGTGCGCCGCTTTTGAGCGCCGCGGCATGACGCTCGGCATTGGCGTGATAGTTCTGCGTGCTGTGGATCGTGATGTAGCGCGGGCGCATCGGCCTCACGACCTTGCGGCCATGACGACCGCGCGGCACCATGTCAGCCCGCAGATTCACCTCGCGATACATGCGGGAAATGGAAGTTTTGCCGCCCGAGGATGAAACCGACCTACCCTCACGCCCGCCGCCTGGCGGACCGATGCGATGACACTGGAGACTCATCGCGACCGGCAACATCACGGCAACGATCCAGAACAAGCGTTTCACGCCAAAGATCTAGCACACACCCCGATCGCGTAGGAAATGATAATTTCCCCACGCCCAGCCGCGCGGCCATTTGCTCTTGGCTCACGCCCGCCAATCGCCAAACTCACCGCGCATGAGGCTCTTCGACACGCTCACCCGCACCGAACGCGAACTCCGCCCGCCCGACGGATCGACCTTTCGTTTCTACTGCTGCGGCCCGACCGTCTATGGCCCTGCCCACATCGGCAACTTCCGCACCTTCGTGCTCCAGGATGTCCTGCGCCGCACACTCGAAACCGGCGGCACCCGCACGATGCATGTTCGCAACATCACCGATGTCGACGACAAGACGATCCGCGATTCGCAAAAGGCCGGGAAGTCGCTCGCCGATTTCACCCGCGGATGGACGGAAAAATTTCACGCCGATTGCGAAAAACTCGGACTCCTCCCGCCGCATGTCGAACCGGGCGCGGTCGATCACATCCCGCAGCAAATCGCGATGATCGATGAGCTGATGAAAAAAGGTCACGCCTACCTCTCCGACGACGGGTCGGTCTATTTCAACATCGCATCCTTCCCCGGCTACGGCGCGCTCTCGCACCTCGAACACCGCGAACTCGAACTCGGCAAAACCCAGAACTCCCGCGCCAGCTCGGACGAGTACGACAAGGAAAACCTCTCGGACTTCGTGCTCTGGAAAGCGCGCCGAACCGAGGACGGTGTCAATTTCTGGCCATCGCCATGGGGTGAAGGCCGACCTGGCTGGCACCTCGAATGCTCGGCGATGATCAAGGAATACCTCGGCGACACATTCGACCTCCACTCGGGTGGGGTCGATCTGGTTTTTCCCCACCACGAAAACGAAATCGCACAAAGCACCTGCTCCTGCGGTGGAAAGTTTGCCGCGCATTGGTTTCACATCACCCACCTGCTTGTCGATGGCGGCAAGATGTCGAAGTCACTCGGCAACCTCTACACGATCGACGACCTCGAAAAACGCGGCTTCACCGCCATGGAGGTTCGGTATGTCCTCATCGGCGGACACTACCGCAAGCAACTCAACTTCACCCTCGATTCCCTCAGCGCCGCACGCGAAGCCCTCGCGAAAATTGCCAAAGGCGCCCGCTCGCTCGCCTCAAGAGCCGACGATGAAACGACACTCAGCTCAGTCGACTTTGGACCCTTCCAAGCAGCATGGGATTCGCTCAACGACGATCTCAACACGCCCGCCGCCCTCGGTGGTATTTTCACCGGACTCAAAGCCTCCGCCGACCTGCAAGGCAAGGACGCCGCCGCCGCACTCGCCGCGCTCAACCGCATTCTCCGAGCCCTCGGTCTCACCCTGCCGCAAGCGAGCGAAAAAGAATCAGCCGATGTACCCGCTGACATCCGCCAACTCGCCGAAACCCGCTGGCAAGCCCGCAGTGCCAAAAACTGGGCCGAGTCCGACCGCCTCCGCGACGAACTCGCCAAACAAGGCTGGCAAGTGAAGGATGGCAAGGAAGGGTATGCGCTGGAGGAACATCGAACATCCAACGTCGAACATTGAACATCGAAGTGGAAGAGACCGAAGAAGCGGTATCTTCAAGGTAGCGCGGTCTCGCCGAGACCGCATCATCAATAGCAACGGTAGGGCGACGCGGCCCCGCGGCGCCGATTCTGTAAAAAATATTTACCGCCAAGACGCCAAGGTCGCAAAGGAATGCAGAGGTAAGACAGAGTTATTAGTTATCTGTTAGAAGTTATTAGGAAGGTGGCCGCCGTCTAACAAACTGGTCCAAGCTGAGTGAGAGGATTTGAATTAAAACGGGGCTAATAAGTTTAGGGTTAGCAGTTGGCTACTTCAAACCCTTCAACAATCTTCCGTCTCCGTTTTGTGGGACCAATTCGCTTTTTAGCGCCGCCCAGCAACCCCTGGAAGATACGTGTTTATTGGCCTCCCAGTGCCCGGATGCGCATAAACTGCTTTTCTCCTTGCATAGGAATTTGCATTTCGACCGGCTCCCCGTAGTCTACAAAGGGCTGAGTTAGATCAGGTGACGTCTCTAGTTGCAAACGCAGCACGATGTTACCAGCATTGATATGAGTCATGATACCGCCCAAGTTCATTTCCATGATGGCATCTGTGGTGTGCAGTCCATAGCTGGCAGCGAGGGTGGGTTCGGTAGTGAGATCATAGATCGCATCAGCGTAGCCGCCGCCTTGGCCGTCTGAATAGCCTTGGGAATATCCGTCGTTGTAGCCAGCCAAATATCCCGACTCGACGGTGACGAATGCCTCACTGCTGGGGGTAGTCCCATACGCGTTGGAGATATCGCATCGATAACCGCCAGTATTGGCCAAGGAAGCCGAGCGGATAACCAAGTCAGGATTTGTGGCTCCAGGAATCTCCGAGTCTTCGAAATACCACTGATAGGAAACCGCGTTCGAGGCCACAAGGTTCAGATAGATCGTCTGCCCGACGATGACACGCTGATCCGAAGGCTGCTCCGTGATGGCCGGGGGCTCCTCGACATAGACGGGATCAGGGTAATTAAGCACGATTTGGCCGGTTTCGCCGTCATAACCATCAACTTGCAAAAGATATTGCGTCCCGGCCGTGGCAAAGAATGTGACCGAACTTTGGAGATTGTCTATGGTGTCGTCATTGGAGCCCAACAGGCTCAAATCACTCAGGCTGCTCCCTTGGTAGATGGCAAGTGTCGTGTCATAATTGCTGCCCATGGTTGTCACCGTGACTTGTCCTGATATACCCGGCATGTAGGACCACCACACTGTTTTCCCTCCGGCGTCGCTAGGATTGATGGGCTCGCCCACTTCTGACGAAGACTCCACATTGGATCCAGTGACGGTGGTGGTCCCGGACTGCAGCGCGATCCGGTCGGCAAAGTTGTCGTTCGCAGGCGGGCGCACAATCTGTAGGTTGAAAGTGGCTTCATTCACCGGTTGTTTGCCTGCCGCAGAGACATTGAGAATTAAGGCAAGACTATCCGCAGTGGTTTGGGGAACGTTGAATTGCGCGGAGTAAATCGCATCGTTGGCCGTCGCATCGGGGAAGGTTCCGTTGTCCGCGAAAGTCAGCGGCCCTTGCGCGGCAAATGTTCCTGTCACTGCTGCTCCAGTAACGGCATTCAAGTCGGAGACCCCGACCGTGATGACCACCGTTGCTCCGGCACGAAGAGGCGCC
>JBEEOX010000104.1:0-6251 GCA_041191425.1 Verrucomicrobiota bacterium
CGATGCTCGATTTTTATGCGGATTTGAATCCTTCGCAATTTGAACGCGAGGCAAGCAAGTTGGATCAACTCCCCGCGAACGAACGCATTCTCGCATCGTTTTTGTTGTTTGGACGGTGGGCGGAATCCGATCCGACTGCAGCGATGAACTTTTCCGGCTCGATGGGTTTTGGCGGAATGTTTATGAAGCCGACGATTCTCCAAGGTTGGGCGAGTATTGATCCGGCGAGCGCGGCGGCGTACCTGGCTGCGAATCCGCGTGAGTTTTCGATGATGGGTTTCGGTGGCCCGGGAAGAGGACTCGGCGGGGCATCGATCATTGGCTCCGAATGGGCGCGTCGGGATCCCACCGCGGCGATGGCCTGGGCGAACTCCTTGGCGGAGGGTCGCGCGGATGCGATTGGCGCGGTGGCGGGAGAGGTTGCAAAGTCGGATCCTGCCAAAGCGGCGCAGATGCTTGCAGGAAAAAGCGGTGAGGATTTTGAGGATGCTTACCAGAATGTGGCTCGCAGTTACGGTGCGAAAAATTTCAATGAAGCTCAGGCATGGATCAAATCGCTTCCGGCAAACTTGCAGGAAGAGGCCATGGCGGCGGCGATTGGCGGTCTGTCGAGCGATGGTGAATCCAAGGCGGCTGCGGCGCAGTTGAATTTGATGTCTCAGGGTGCGACCAAGAACCGCGCGGTGGCCGAGGTGGTGGCCGACATTGCGCGTGAAGATCCGCAGTACGCGGCGCAACTACTCAAGGAACAGGGGAGTGATCAGGCTCAGCGATTGAGCATGAGGGATTTGATGTCCTCATGGGTCAATAAGGATGCTCCGAATGCTTTGGCTTATGCATATGCCATTGAGTCGCCAGATGTGCGCGACAGTGCTTTGCAATCCTATGTGATGACCAACACCAGCACCGATCTAGCACAGGTGATTCTGGTGGCGGAAAACATTCAGGACGAAAACGAGAGGAATCGCTCCATGAGAATCGCGGCGTCGAGATGGATGCGTGAGGACGAGGCGGCCGCTCGGGCTTACGTGGAACAGAGTCAAATTTTGTCGGATGACGAAAAGAAGCGCATCCTGAATGGTGGCGAAGGCTTTGGTGGACGCTTTGGAGGTCAGCGTAGCGAGCGGCGTCGCGGCATGCGTTGATGGAATTTGATTTGCCGCCTGCCGGCATCTTGCTAGCCCTTGGCATCCACCAGTCAATTTCCATCAAGGGACTGGGTGCTCTATCGGCGCTCGGTGTTGATTTGCCCTCGCATCTTGATTCGATCGCAAGGGGCGTGGTGCCGTTCAAGCCCCTCGGTGAATTGTTGGGTCATGACAGCGTTCATGCGAAAACGCCCGGGGCTTGGATCGCCGATCGTGAGAGCTTGACCAGTCGCAAGTGGGGTCCAGCCACCATGGCGGCCTTGCATGCGGCGCGTCAGGCGATTGCTGATGCAAAGTGGAGTGAAAATGATTTGCGCGATGCTGCTTTGGTCGTGGGCACGAGTCGAGGCAATGCGGCGGGTTGGCTTGGGCCATGGTCAGGGCGGCGGCCACTCAAACTGATGGCGGCCAGCAACACGATTCATAGCGAACCCGCATCGGCAATCAGCATCGAGTTTGGCATCAGAGGTCCAAACCATGTCGTCGCCAGCGGCTGTGCGGCAGGTCTCGATGCGGTGGGAGTGGCCATGATGATGCTCCAATGTGGTCTTGCATCACGAGCATTGGCGGTGGCGGTGGATTTGCCCTTGGTGCCGATGCTCCTGGATCAGTATGCGTCCTCGGGATTGCTTTCTAACAGCTCCAAGTTGGATCCTTATCATGCGTCGACCAGTGGATTTGTGCCCGCCGAGGCGGCGGCGGCGATGGCGATGGAGGTCGGTAGGGGAGATAGACCTCAACTGCTTCACTACGCATGCAATTCCGATGCTGCCAATCCCGTTGGCATCCCGTCCGATGGCGGTCGCACGGCGGAACTTTTTGATCACCCGCATGTGCGCGGTGTGTCCGCACTTTGCCCGCACGCGACCGGCACGATGGTTCAGGCCATCGCCGATCCTGCATGGATGAGTCGCGCGTTCACTGGTCAAAAGCCGCCGCTTATTTTGCTCAAGCCTTTCATGGGCCACTCCATCGGTGCGAGCGGTTTGATTGAAAGTGCGATTCTGGCAGGTTTTTTGCAAAAGCGTCATCTGCCAGGAAATTTGATTGGGCTGACTGCGCCTGAAGGTTTTGAGCTGCCTCATGAATCGTTTGAGGTCAGCGGCCCTGTCGCCAAGGTTTCCAACGGCATGGGTGGTCACAACGCATTGCTGGTCATTTCACCTGCTTCTGTTCCATGAAACGCATTGCGGTATCTGTCAGTTGCCAGCGCATGATGGTCTATGAAGAAGTCCATCTTTTAGCGACCTTCGCAGTATCGACCGCTGCCAAAGGAATGGGGTGTGAAGCTGGTAGTTTGCGTACACCCACTGGGCGTTTTAGGATTTCGGAGAAGATTGGCTCCGGTGAAGCCGTGGGGACTATTTTCAAAGCACGAGTCGCTTGTGGCGTCTGGGATGAGCGCGATGAATCAGAGGACGATCTCATATTGACCCGCATTTTGAGGCTCGAAGGAATGGATCCGTGGAACCTCAACACCATGGATCGTTATATTTACATTCACGGCACGAATCATCAATCAAGCATCGGCCAGCCAGCCAGTCACGGCTGCATTCGTATGACGAATCATGACATGATAGCTCTGTTTGATATGGTCGAATGTGGCGATCGCGTCGAGATTTACCCCGAAAATGAGCAGGGATTTGCGATCTACTTCTGGTGAATCGGTTAGAAATTTATAACTCGAAATTGATAAAACTTTTTCTTGCATCAAATTTTAAACTCATGAAAGGTGCTCCCGCTATGAGCAGCAAATCAAAGAAAGGCAAGTCAGTCGGTGTGCGTTACACACCCGAGCAAAAAAAGGAAATTGTTGATTTCGTCAAACAATACAACGAGGCCAAAGGTCGTGGCGGTCAGAGTGCCGCAGTTAGCAAATTCAAGGTCACGCCGATCAGCATCGGCGCTTGGCTCAAGGCCGCCGGGGTTTCTTCCAAGAAGGGCAAAGCCGCCAAGCCAGCCAAGGCCGCAAAAGCTGCCAAGCCAGCAAAAGCCAAGAAAAAGGCTGCTAAAAAAGCCGGTGCAAAGAAAGGCTCCAAGGGACCAGGCAAGCGCTACAGCACGGCGCAGAAGCAGGAGGTGGTTGATTTTGTGAACTCCTACAACGCCAAGAATGGTCGTGGTGGTCAGAGCGAAGCAGCTCGCAAGTTCAACATTTCCATCCTCACCGTTTCCGCATGGTTGAAGAAGTCTGGAAGCAAGGCTGGTAAGGCAGTTGTGGCCGGCAGGGCATCGGCAAAGGTCTCATCGGCCCTTACCTCGAAGGTAGCGAGCCTCATTCAGATGAGCGACCGCATCCACAAGGCCGAGGCCGAACTCGCCAAACTCCGCGCCGGATATGAGTCCCTCAAGGCGTCGATCCGCTCGGCGATCTGAGCGAATCAATCCTGAACCCATTACAAAAATGGCTGCCTGTTGCGAGACAGGCGGCCTTTTTTGTTTTCATGGCGACCTCGCATTCGAATCGCCTGTACGCAAGATGGAGTTGCGCGAGATTGCATGATGATGTGACTTGAAGTCGTGAGCTTGCAGGTGGTGGTGGATTTTTCAGTCGTCGACGAGTCATCCGATTGGCTCGTCGTCGAAAAGCCTGCGCCGCTGATTGTTCATCCGGCCAATCGCAAGCCTGAGCCGACATTGCTTGGGGGAGTCGAGCGGCTCTTGGCATTTGAAATGGCGAATGGTGCAAAACCCGCGATTGTGAACCGTCTGGACCGCGACACAAGCGGATTGGTTTTAGTCGCCAAGCATACACTCGCGGCGCGCGAGCTTGGCATCATTTTCGAGCGTCGTGAGGTGGTGAAGGAGTACCTTGCCATCGTTCATGGATGGCCCGATGCCGATGAGTGGGTGAATGATCAGCCCATCCTGCGCGAAGGTGAGCTTGGTCCGGCACCGATATGGGTCAGGCAAGTCGTTCATTCTGCGGGTCGTGAATGCCTTACGCGATTCAAGGCCGAGCAGCGTTTTCAAGTGAACGGGCGGCCTCATGCGATGGTCCGTTGTTTTCCTGAAACTGGCCGCATGCATCAGATTCGCGTGCATCTGGCGCACGATGGATTTCCGATCGTCGGCGACAAGTTGTACTCCGGTGATGGCTCGGCATATCTGGAATGGATGCGCTACGGATGGACTCCCGAGTTGCAAGAGAAGTTGCTTTTACCGCGTCATGCTCTTCATGCGTCAAGCCTGACCCTCCGATGGCAGGGGCGACTCAAGGATTGGCGAATAGGTCTGCCGCAGGACCTTGAGCGATTTGTTCGGGGTGAAGCGAATAAATATGATCCTAGGGTCATCGAGTGGTGTCGTCACGCCGACTCACTTGACCATCATGCGTTCGGCGAGTGACCTCAATTCGCCAGCGGGAATGGCGTAGGTTTCCGCGCGATTCGCGCGGGCGATGTTCATGCCGATGCAGTGACCGTTGAGGTCGATCACAGGTCCTCCCATGGTTTGGCGATTGCCCATCACCGAGTGTTGGATCACGCGCGGAAATCCACTGCGGCGTTTGGAAAAATCGCCGCTCATTTGATCGTTGCCGCTTGTTAAAGTATCAAAGAGCTCGGTCTTTGGTTTGAGTCGCACATCGACAATGGATTTTTTCCCATCACGCGTGAAAGTGATGCGTACCTTGTCGCCGGGCTTGTATCGATCGAGCGCTTCAGAGAGGTCGTTGATTTTGCTCAAGGGGATATCGTCTGCGGCGATGATCACATCATGGGCTTGCAAGCCAGCCTCATGAGCGCCGCCGTTTGGAGTGACACTTTCGAGTTCGATTTTCTTTGATGTATCTTTGATCACGATTCCAAGGGCGAGTCCGCCGAATGGTTTGATTTCGCGTGGCATGGCACTGATCATGCCGATGTTCGCACGCCGTTGGGTTCGTGATGTGGCGCCATTGACCACCACCCATGTGCCTTGGGGAATATTGGTCTCACTAGAGTATTTGACCGGTACAAGATTACTTGCCTCGACCTTGAGCAGGGCGACATCCCACTCCTCATCGGTACTGACGAGAGCAGCATTTTGGAAACGTTGGCGGCCGATCGTGACGGCAATTTTTTCCGTATCGCGAAGCTCGCTGGCTTTGGTCAGCACATGGCCATATTCGGAAATCACTATACCGTATGCGATTTCTTCCATGTCGATGCTGATGACCGCACTGGATTTCTGGAGCACCTGGCGCTGCGCTTCGAATGCGGCGAGCGTTTTGATGCCGCTGAGTCGCAAGTCTGTTTCGAGATTTTGCTGACCCATGATAGGGCTGAGCAAAAGCGCGGCAAAAATGAGATGACGGCCGATGATCATGGTTTTTCTTTGGGCGGTTCTGGTTTTGTGCCAAAAGGTCCATCGCCAAGAAATTCGGAATTCATGAGCGCGTTCCACTTTTCCTGAAAGACTTTGATGCCAACATGCATGTTGACCACCAGCTGCGGGCCGACGCGTGAGTGGATCGCGATGAGGCGTCCTTTCAGATCAAAGAGGGGTCCACCCGAATCGCCCCCGATCAGGATGCAATCGGTTTGGAGCGTTTGATCGGCGATGCGTACGACGCGTCCGGGGCGCATGACGAGTCCGCGTTCCTTGTCGAATCCTCCCGCATGGCCGAGTGCAAAGACCCAGTCGCCGAGTTCGTATGATTTCTTATCGTCTATTTCGACAAATGGCCAAGTGCCGGGATCGGTGATTCGGATCATGGCCGCGTCGGTTTCTGAATCGAGGCCTAGCGTGATCGCGTTCACGCGTTTGCCGTCGTGCATGACGACTTCCACTTTTTTTCCGGTCGCGCGACTGACATGAGCTGCGGTGAGGATGAGTCCATCGGGCGAGACGATGACGCCAGTGCCGGAGCCGTTGGGAATTTCAATGGCGACAGTGGCGGTGCTGGTCTTGGGCAAAGCATTTGTAATGGCGCTCTGGATGGCCAGAAGATCATCACGATTTTCCGGCACGGGCTTGTCATTGATGGCGGGCTGACTCGCCATTGCGTCTGATGCGAAAATCGTCAGCGCAAGAATAAGGCGTGTCAGGTATCGGACCATCGTTTGATGCACCCTAGTTGTTGCGCCAAAATTCTGCAACCCGCTTGGTTCAGTCAAATTT
>JBEEOX010000105.1:0-6230 GCA_041191425.1 Verrucomicrobiota bacterium
TTCGTCAACTCGCCTTCGGTCTCGTAGCCCCAGTCGATGCGCGCCTTGTGGTGCAGGCATTCGGCAAAGGCCTCGGCAAAGCGGTCGGCGATCGCTTTGACCATGATCGAGCCGTAGGGGTCGTTGGACTTTTCAAGCTCGGCAGCAAATTCATCCGCGCCGTGAATGCCGACGACAAATCCGCCGATGTGGTCAGTGCTACATGGCATCACCCAATCCGAGAGGGCGACGTTGGGTTTGCCAGAATCTTTTTTGATCTGCTGGCGTAGGGTGTGGAAACGCGTGCGCTCGGTCGTGCGCATTTCATCTGACCAGACGATGATGTCATCGCCGACCGAGTTAGCAGGGAAGAACCCGTAAATGCCGCGCGCGTGGAGTTTGTTTTCCGCGATGATGCGATCGATCCATTCGAGCGCATCGCGGTGGAGCTTGGCCGCCTCGGCCGCGCCATCGGCATTCTTTGTCTTGAGCGCCTTGTTTTCGCGATCCCACACACCGCGCAATTCCCACGCATGGAAAAACGGCGTCCAGTCGATGTAATCGACAAGATCTTTCAAGGGCATCTCAATTGTTCGAGTTCCGGTAAATTTTGGAACTGGGGCTGTGTAATTTTCCCAATCATACTTCGGCCCCGCCTCGCGAGCTTGTTCGAGCGTGAGGGTTTCTTTTTTCGGGCCGCTGATGAAATTTTCCCTCAGCGATTTTTGTTTCGCGAGGTTGTCGCGCACAAATGCGTCGCGTTGATCTGCGGAGAGCAAGGAGGTTGTGACTGGCACCGAGCGCGAGGCGTCGAGCACATGCACGATCGGGCCGGAGTAATGCTCGGCGATCTTGATGGCCGTGTGCGCGGCAGAAGTGGTCGCGCCACCTATGAGCAGAGGGATTTTGAATCCACGCCGCTCCATTTCCTTGGCGACATAAACCATCTCGTCGAGCGATGGAGTGATGAGTCCTGAAAGCCCGATGACATCCGCGCCGATCTCGATGGCCTTGTCCAAAATTTTGTCGCAAGGAACCATCACGCCAAGGTCGGTGACTTCGAAGCCGTTGCACGCGAGCACGACGCCGACGATGTTTTTGCCGATGTCGTGCACATCGCCTTTCACGGTGGCGATGAGGAAACGGCCGGCCGAGCGTCCTCGTTCGGCGAGGCGCAACGCTTCATCGTCGCTGAGCGCCGGATTCTCCGCCTTGATCGCCGCGATGTCGCCAGCAAGGTGCTCGGCCTTTTCCTCTTCCATGAACGGGGTGAGCCATGCGACCGCTTTTTTCATCACGCGCGCCGACTTGACAACTTGCGGCAGGAACATCTTGCCCGCGCCAAAGAGATCGCCAACCACGCCCATGCCATCCATCAGCGGGCCTTCGATGACCTTGAGAGGTCTGCCATATTTCTGCCGCGCTTCTTCCGTGTCTTCGTCGATGAACTTGTCGATGCCTTTGAGCAGTGCGTGTTCGAGGCGTTTCTCGACCGATTCGCTGCGCCATGAAAGATCCTCCTCGACCTTCTTGCCGCCCTGACCTTTGAAGCGCTCGGCGAGTTCAAGTAGGCGCTCAGTGGCATCGGGTCGGCGGTTGAGCAGCACATCTTCGACATGTTCGAGCAATTCTTTCGGGATCTCGTCATACACCTCGAGCATGCCGGCATTGACGATGCCCATGCCCATGCCCGCCTTGCCGGCGTGATAAAGAAATGCCGAGTGCATTGCTTCGCGCACGACATTGTTGCCGCGGAATGAAAACGAAATGTTTGAAACGCCGCCCGAGACTTTCGCGCCGGGAAGATTTTCTTTGATCCAGCGCGTCGCATTGATGAAGTCGAGCGCGTAGTTGTTGTGCTCTTCAATGCCAGTGGCGACAGTGAGAATGTTTGGATCGAAGATGATGTCGTCTGGATTGAAGCGAACATCATCGACAAGGATGCGATACGCGCGTTCGCAAATGCGGATCTTTTCCTCATAGGTCGCGGCCTGACCATTTTCATCGAAGGCCATCACCACCACTGCTGCGCCGTAACGCATGATGTGGCGCGCATGGTTTTTGAAAACCTCTTCGCCTTCCTTGAGCGAGATCGAATTGACGATGCCCTTGCCCTGCAAGCACTTGAGGCCCGCTTCGAGAATCTCCCATTTCGAAGAATCGACCATGATCGGCACCTTTGCCACATCCGGTTCGCCCTGCAGCAGCTGCAGGTAGCGGGTCATCATCGCCTTGCCGTCGATGAGCCCGTCATCGAAGCAGATGTCGATGACATTGGCGCCATTTTCGACCTGTTGCCGAGCGACTTCCACCGCCGCCTCGAGATCGCCCGCGCGGACCAGCTTCGCAAACTGCGGCGAGCCCGCGACATTTGTCCGCTCGCCGATCATCAAGAAGCGTTTGTCGGCCGTGTGGTTGTAGGCCTCGGTACCGGAAAGCCGCAGAGCGTGAGGGATGGTTTTCATTTTTAAATCGAAACGCGGAGGCGCGGAGTTCGCAGAGAAAGACGCAGAGGGTTATTGGGGGAAATTGATGACATGGCGTTTGATGCCGTCCTTAAGGAATGCAGTGTGAAAGTTGATCAACAAGCCAAGGCATTTTTTAGAAAGCTTCATGTAGGTGTGGATTTGAGCCTCGTGAATCGGAAGAAGAGCGGCAACGGTTTTCAGTTCCACCACCACGGTATCTTCGACCAATAGATCGATTCGATATGCCTCCTCATCGAGCAGTTCATTTTTATAGATGATAGGCGCAGGAACTTGGCGGATTGCATTTAAGCCCCTTAGCGCAAGCTCCTTCGCAAGTGCCGTTTCATAGACTCGTTCAAGCAGTCCAGGCCCAATTTCACGATGAACCTCCATCGCCGCATCGATTATCGCGCCCGACAATTCATTCAACTCGTCCTTCGTCTTCATGAGTTGCTTTTTAATTTTTTCTCCGCGTTATTCTCTGCGAACTCCGCGCCTCTGCGTTTCGATTCATCCCAAGCTCGGCACTTGCCTTGGTTGTTTGTTCGCGACTGCTTGGGCGATGGCGGCGATGTGGTCGGGGGTGTTGCCGCAACAGCCGCCGGCGAGGTTGAGCAGGCCCGCATTGGCGAAGTCGGCCATGAAGTCGTGCATGTGCGGCGGCTCGAGGTCGAAGCCGGTTGGCGCGAGTGGGTTAGGCAGGCCGGCATTCGGGTAACAGGAAATGTGGGTGGTCGCGCAGGCGGAAAGTTCTTCCAAGTGCGGCCGCATGAGGTCGGGTCCGAGCGAGCAGTTGAGGCCGATCGCCAGCGGATGGGTGTGCGCAAAGGCATTCCAAAACGCCTCGACCTTCTGCGCGGAGATCATCGTTTCACCTCCAAGCCCGACCGCGGCGGAAATGATCAGCGGCAGATGCAATTTCATCTCCGCATAAACTTCCTGCACCGCCACCGCTGCGGCCTTGGCGTTGAGCGAATCAAAGATCGTTTCGATCATCAGGATGTCGCAGCCACCTTCGATCAGCGCCTTGATCTGCAATTTGTACGCATCGAGCACCTGATCAAAATTCACCACGCGGAAGCCCGGGTCATTGGCATCCGGCGAGTTGGTCAGCGAAACCGTGAGCGGCCCGATCGCACCGGCGACATAGCGTTTGCGGCCGGTGTCGGAGCCAACGGCATCGGCCCACTTGCGGCAGAGCTTGGCCGACTCGACATTCATTTCCCACGCAAGCTCGTTGAGGAATTTGTCCTCGATGATTTTTTGGAAAAACTCCGGGTCCTTGCGTCCGCCTTTTTCGCGCGGGTCTTCGACGAAGAATTCGCTCTGCGCGATGCTGGTCGCAGAAAAGGTGTTGGTCTCGCAGATGTCCGAGCCGGCTTCATAGAAACGCTTGTGAATGTCGCCGATCACATTCGGGCGCGTGAGGCTCAAAATGTCACCATTGTTGAGCAGATCCTTCTCGCTTGCGGCAAAGCGCTCGCCGCGCGCATCGGCTTCGTTGAGCCCATAGGTGCGGATCGTCGTGCCCATCGCGCCATCGAGGACCAAAATCCTCTCGGCCAAGGCATCGCAAAGTTCCCGGGTGGGGTCGGCTTGAATCATGCGGGGAAAATAGCCTTAAAAGGGCCGAACTCAAGAGTCAAATCATCATATCTGGATATGATGATGGGTTTTGAGCCGGTAGGGCGACGCGGTCCGCGGCTCCGACTTTTTCACAATGAGTCGAAGAGGGGCATGGCGCTTGGAAAGCGCCGCCACATTGAAGAAGCAGCATTTCTTCCTCTTCCCCAATAACCCTTAACAGATAACCATTAACTCTTCCCCTCAATGCGCTGGCCTTACGGGAATCCCGCGTTCGGCGAAATGCCGTTTGGCCTCGCCGACCGTGTGCTTGCCGAAGTGGAAAATGCTGGCCGCGAGGACGGCATCGGCCTTGCCGGCATCGAGGACCTCGACCATGTGCTCGAGGTTTCCGGCACCGCCGCTGGCGATGACCGGAATGCCGACGGCGGAGGAAACGGTGGCGGTGAGCTCGATATCGTATCCGGCCTGGGTGCCATCGGCGTCCATGCTGGTGAGGAGAATTTCACCTGCGCCGCGGCGCCAGACTTCGCGGGCCCACTCGACCGCATCGAGGCCGACGGGCGTGCGGCCGCCGTGAGTGTAGACGCCCCATTTGCCCGGGCCCTCGCGCTTGGCGTCGATCGCTACGACGATGCACTGACTCCCAAAAGCTTTCGCGCCAGCATCGACCAGTCCCGGATTTTTCACCGCGGCAGTGTTGATGCCGACCTTGTCCGCGCCGGCGAGTAGCATTTCGCGCATGTCGTCGACCGTGCGGATGCCGCCACCGACGGTGAGCGGAATGAAACAATGCTCGGCCGTGCGGCTTACGACGTCGACCATCGTGCGGCGCTTGTCGGACGAGGCGGTGATGTCGAGAAACACCAATTCGTCCGCCTCCTGCGCGTTGTAAGCCATCGCGCATTCGACCGGATCGCCGGCGTCGATGAGGTCGACAAAATTCACGCCCTTGACCACGCGGCCATCGGTCACATCGAGGCATGGGATAATTCGTTTCGCGAGCACGTGCGGAGCTTTGACCATCGGTTGGCCTTGCGCAAGTGGTGATGCGGATCACGCGCAGGGTCTTGCATCACTTCAGCGCGGCATCATGTAAGAAAGCAGGCTGGCGAGACGCTCGCGAAGTTTGCCGCGATGCACGATCGCATCGACGAGGCCATGCTCGAGCATGAACTCCGCAGTCTGGAAACCGGGCGGCAAATTTTGATGCGTGGTTTCCTTGACCACGCGCGGCCCGGCGAATCCGATCATGCATTTCGGCTCGGCGAGGTTGATGTCGCCAATGGTCGCAAACGACGCGGTGACGCCGCCAGTGGTCGGGTGAGTGAGCAGAGAAATGTAGGGCAGCTTCGCTTCGGAGAGTCGGGCCAACGCGCCACAGGTCTTGGCCATCTGCATCAGCGAGAGCATCCCTTCTTGCATGCGCGCGCCGGATGAGGCCGAGACGATGATCACACCGCGTTTTTCGGCGATCGCGGTCTCGATCGCGCGGGTGATTTTCTCACCGACCACCGAGCCCATTGATCCGGCAAAGAACTTGAAGTCCATTACGGCGATCATCGCGCGATTGCCATCGATGCTGAGGCGGCCGCAGACCACCGCGTCGTCGAGGCCGGTCTTGCCACGCAGGGCGGCGGTCTTTTCGGCGTAGCCCTGGAAGCCAAGCGGGTTGGCAGAGATGAGGCCGGTCTCGGTTTCCTCAAATGAGTCGGTATCGGCCAGCATCAGAATGCGTTCGCGGGCACCGATGAGAAAATGGTGCGAGCAGTGGGGGCAGACATGGTGATTCTGTTGCAGCTCGAGATTGTGAACCATCGCGCCGCAGTCGGGGCATTTGTTCCAAAGTCCCTCCGGCATGTCATCGCGGCGGTCTTGGCTGCGCAGGCTCGGCTTGCTGAAAATTCCCATGGGTGCTGGCGTTTCGTTGATCGTGGAGAGGAAGGCGACCCGCTCCGCGCGGCAAACCTAGCGGTCGGGACAGGTCGCGACAATCCCTTTTGATTCCATGCCGACCTGCAATTCGGAGTTGCATTGACGCTCAATTGCATCCAAAAACGCAAATAGTTGATATTCAACATATCCGAAATACCCATGAAGCTGCGTCCTTTCATCTGTATGTATTCGGCGGCATTGCTCGCGTGGCTTGGCCTCACCTTCGTGACCCCGCAACCGGCCCAGCGTTATCGCCCAAGCGAC
>JBEEOX010000106.1:0-6127 GCA_041191425.1 Verrucomicrobiota bacterium
CATTTCTTGAGGGCGATTGACAATTCTTCGTCTTCTAGGAGTTCGGACATGTTGGATGAGGGATGGTGTTTCCGCGGAAAGATTGGGTTCACCGCTTCGCGCTTGGCAAGCCGTTTCCATGCAAAAAATTTCAGAGATTTTTTTGCTCAAAATACGACTCACTTGCATCAACGCGAGAGCACCACCGATTTTCTTGCAATCCTCTGATCGGATGACATTTTAGGAACGATTGGAAATCAATTGATCAAAACCATGAACCGCAAACACATGCTCACCATCGCTGCCGCACTACTCGCTGCAGCACTCATGCCATCCTGCACCAGCTCTGGTATCGGCGGACTCTCCGCCTATCACGCCTACGATCGTCCGGCGAAGCTGCCGAAAAATCCTGCGAATGTAAAAGTGAAGGTCTCACTCAGCAAACAGCGCGCTTATGTGATGGAAGGATCCGATTGTCTGCTCGCCATGCCGATCTCTGTCGGCGCGCCAGGCAGTCCAACGCCGAGTGGCAACTTTCGCATCTTCAACAAGATCGAAAAGAAACGCGCCAACACCCACGGCTACGCGCATAACGGCGGCAGCATCAAACAAACCATGCTCAGTAAAAAACCTGCCGGATGGTTGTTCAAAGGCACGCCGATGCCCTACTGGTGCGAGTTCAAACCGAACTACGGATTCCACACCGGCTGGATCAAGCATCATCCCTGCACCCACGGATGCATTCGCATGCATGAAAACCTCTCGCCAAAGTTCTTCCGCCTCGTGAAGGTCGGCACAACGGTCCACATCGCTTACTCGCAACCCGAGGACGCCACCCACGGCAACATTCCATTGCCACCCGACTCAGGACCGCTGCCTGATTACGCAGGAACCATGTACATCGGCGACGGATACTTCACCCGACACAAAACACCGACCTTCGAGTAAAAAAGATTCACCCCTCACAAGGCCCTGTCAGTCGACAGGGCCTTTTTTCTTGCTCTCGTTTGCCGACTTTGCCGCGAGCACATACTCAAGCAGCAAGGCCTCATCCGCGCGGGTAAGCCCCGCACTCCAACACATGCCCGGCATGACCATGCGCCAGTCGGACACTTTCAAATTCTCGGGCTTCACCAGCTCGTGACACTGACCGCACTGGGTTAGGTAAATTCCATGCCCACGCTGCAGGCGCTCGAGCGGCACTCCGCTGACCCTCGACATCTCTTCCACGGCAGGCGTGGCAGACTTGGAAAGCGACAGGCAGGCCCCCATCGCCAAAGCCATGCCCGCAAACGCCAAGCTCCACAGGCATCTCCGAGCCAATGCGAGTTTGAATTTCATCACTTCCATGGATAACGCACGGGGCGGTCATGTCAATGTGATCCAATCCGTTCACGGGAGACGAATTTCGGGTGTTGTCAGATCATGTTCCAAGCCCTAGTCTGGCAATGCTGACACTTCATGTGGAAATTTGTCATATCGCACTGGCGCGACGGCGTTGAGATCCTTCTCCTCGCGGCCTGCATCTATCAGGTTTACCGAACCTTTCGGGCCACCCGCGGCGCTCAGATCCTGGTCGGACTGATCACGATTCTCGTCTTTCTCACGCTCGTCTCAGCGCTTTTCAAATTCGAAGTGATTCAATGGATCATCACCCGCGCCGCAGCCGTGTTGGCATTCGCGTTGATCGTGATCTTTCAACCTGAACTTCGCAACGGCCTCGCCCGCCTTGGCAGCAATCGCCTCTTCTCATTTTACAGCAAACGCCAACTTGATTTCCTTGAGCGCTTCGCCGACGCGGTCATCCATCTTTCCAAAAAACGCATCGGTGCGCTCTTTGCCATTCAGCGCGACATCAGCCTCAAAGAGCAACTCGACACCGGCGTGATGCTCGATGCAAAATTCTCTCCCGAACTTGCGATGGCCGTGTTCCATCCAAATGCTCCTCTTCACGATGGCGGAATGATCATCGCCGACGATCGCGTGGCGGGAGCCGCCTGCGTGTTTCCTGTCACCGAGCGCGAAATGCAAGACCGCTCGACCGGCTTGCGTCACCGCGCAGCGATCGGCCTCACCGAGCGCAGTGATGCTGTCGCCGTGGTGGTCAGCGAAGAAACCGGTGGCGTCTCGATTTGTGAAAATGGCATCCTTCTGCGCAACCTGAGCGAAAAGGTTTTTCGTGAGAAACTTGCCGAAATCTTCTTCTCCAATACTTCATCACATGACCCTGAACCTGGCCAAAAACTGGATCGCCAAGATCCTCTCGCTACTTCTGGCGATCGCGATCTGGTTTCTCGTTAAGTACGAACTCGCTGGCGGCGGTCGACTCTTCGAAAAACCTCCACGCGCGCTGATTGTCCCGGAAAAATGATCCGGGATGGACATCCGCCATGCATGTTTCATGCTCTGACCATGCCGACCGTCCATGTCGATCTCGCCGACCGATCCTACGACATTCATGTCGCCAAGGGCGCTATTCGTGATACGGCAGGCTTGATCCAACTCGCGGGACTTTCCGGCCAACGCGCTGCAGTGATCAGCGATGAATCCGTGGCCAAACTTCACGCCACAACGCTGATCGATTCGTTGAATGCGGCCGGCATTTCTCATTCCCTTCACACGGTTGCTTCAGGTGAAAGCTCGAAGTCGATGCAAGCAAGCGAATCGCTCTGCCGCGACATGATTCGCGCCGGCCATGACCGCAAGTCCTTCGTCATCGCGCTTGGTGGCGGCGTGATTGGAGATCTTGCCGGATTCGTCGCTTCGATTTTTTTCCGCGGAATTCCTTTCATCCAAATTCCAACCACCATCGTGTCGCAGGTTGATTCATCGGTCGGCGGCAAGACAGGCGTCAATGTCGCCGAAGGCAAAAACCTTCTCGGATGTTTTCATCAGCCGCGCATGGTGATCATCGATCCGGAAACGCTTGTTACCCTTCCCGATCGCGAGTTTCACCAAGGTTTTGCCGAAATGATCAAACACGGCGCGATCCGTGACGCGTCGATGCACGATGAGCTTGCTACGATTGACCCGCAAAGCCGCGACATCCCTGCCGAATTGATTGCGCGCAATGTCGCCATCAAGGCGCGCATTGTCGAAAGCGACGAACATGAAACCACCGGCACGCGCGCGCTGCTCAACTTTGGCCACACCATCGGACACGGCATCGAAGCCGCCGTCCCCTACGGCGAGCTCCTCCACGGTGAGGCAATCTCACTTGGCATTCGCGCCGCGCTGTGGATTTCACAACGCCATGCGGGACTCGGCAATGAACCCGCTGACAAGATCCTCAGCCTACTGAAACGCTTTTCGCTACCTCTCGTTCTGCCCGACTCGATCACCACCGACACGGTCATGGAAAAATTGTCGCACGATAAGAAATTCTCCGCCGGCCACATCCGATTCGTGGTCATCTCCAAACCCGGCGAGGCAAAGGTCATCGATACCGTCACGCTCGCCGATCTCCGAGATGCCATCGATCACCTCAGGTCCTCTCTCTGACACCGCACATTCTACAAAATCCGTTTCAAAATCATCCTCACTTCTATAGTTTCTCGCCGCATTACACGAAATAAGATCCCCCATGTCGCTCGCTCCGCAGATCCTCCACCAAGAACGCGTTCCCAAGAACGGCGTGCTGGTGGTGCCAGGACGCCTCGACTTTGAACAACTGCTCGAGATCGAAGGCATCTTTGCCAAACGACGCATCACTTGGCTGATCGAAGAAAGCGCGCATCACGACCCTGCGGTACGCGCGCATTTGGAGAAATCCAATTCAGGCGCGATGTTCAGCATCGCCGATGCCGCACCCGAAGCGGCGGGCAAACAACTCAAAAACTTCATCGATGACGGTGGTGTCCTGATCCATGTCCCTGGCAAGGCCAACACGCGCAACGCAACTCCCTGCCACATCTCTTCGGCAGAACTTCGCGTGCTTTGTTCCTTTGGTCTTCCCATCCTGCCGATCGCCGTCGACTGCCCACACGAGTCCGCACTCTCGATCGAAGACATCGACACCCTGCCGTCGGCGCTCATCGTCATCGGCCAAGAAATTCCCGCCGCATCGGTGAGCATCGCAACTTATCGTGAGGCTCTGCTCGCCGCGCAAGAAGAAGCATTTTCACAACACGCCCTACTCAATCAAAGCCTCGCGATGGCATTGCTTCAGGGCCTGAAAAAACACAGCCGCCATGGACGCATCGCAGACGGCGCGGATGACTCGGAACTCGGCTTCGACAAGATCCTCGCTGCGTCCCTCGCATTCTCGCGTCACATCCGCGAAGAAACCGACCAGTTGCGCGTCGCCATCGTTCTTCCACCGGGCAAGGCCGGACTCATCGCCAACCTTGCGGTCATGTTTGCGGGGAAAATCCCGGTCAATTTCAACTTCACTGCCGGACCCGATGCCGTGCGCTCGGCGATTCGCCAGTCGGGTGTTGATCGCTTCATCACCGCCGATCCCTTCGTTCGCCGCGTTACCACATTCCCTTGGCCACCGAATCGCGATCTGATCTTCATCGAGCGCGCGCTGCCCAGCCTGAAGAAAAAAATCATCCTCTGGGCGGTCATTTCAAAAATCCTGCCCGCGTCATGGATCGGCAAAATGCTCAAGCTCGATGCCCGCCACGGCAATGATGAAGCTGTGCTGCTCTTCACTTCGGGGTCATCGGGCGAGCCCAAAGGCGTCGCGCTCAGCCACCGCAATGTGCTGGCCAATGTCTCGCAGTTTGGCTCGCGCCTCGATCTGCCGCCGCATTCATCGATGCTCGGATGCCTTCCACTTTTCCACTCGTTCGGGTCAACCGTCACGCTCTGGTTTCCAATCATCCAAGGCGTGAATCTTGTCACCTACCCCAGCCCGCTTGAAACCAAGCGCCTCGCAGAACTCATCGCCATCCACCAGGTCGATGTCCTGCTCTCGACGCCCACCTTCATGCGTGGATTTATGAAACGCGTTGATTCGGCGCAATTGGCATCCTTGAAACTGGTCGTCACTGGCGCAGAAAAACTCCCGCAATCGCTTTCAGAAGCATTCGCCGAAAAATTCGGCATCGCACCACAAGAAGGCTACGGGCTCACCGAAACCTCTCCCGCGACGAATGTGAATCTCCCCGATCCCGACGACCGCGAAAAATCGGTCACGCTTCCGTCCTCGCGCAACGGCACCGTGGGCCAACTCCTACCCGGCATCGCCATCCGCATCAGCGATCCTACAACCGATGCGCCGCTGCCACTCGATCAACAGGGCATGATCTGGCTCAAGGGCGCCAACATCTTCCAAGGTTATCTGGGTAAGCCCGAAAAGTCCGCCGAAGTCTTGATCGACGGCTGGTTCAAAACCGGCGATGTCGGCCGTGTCGATGATGATGGATTCCTCCACATTGAGGGCCGCATTTCCCGCTTCTCAAAAATCGGCGGCGAGATGGTCCCGCACGAAACCATCGAAAGCGCGATCAACGTCGCGCTCGGACTCGATGCAGAATCCGAACGCCGCATCGCTATCGTTGGTGTGCCCGATCCCCAAAAAGGTGAGGCAATCATCCTGCTCTCGGCACTCGGCAATGACACCATCGAGCGCGACTGCATCGACCTTCGCTACAAGCTCCTCGAGCAGGGAATTCCCTCGCTGTGGTGCCCCAAAACTATCGTCAACGTCCCTGAAATTCCCGTCCTCGCCTCCGGCAAACTCGACATCAAGCGGTGTGAAACACTCGCCAAGAGCCCCCGCTAACCGAGCACCTTCATTTTCCCATGTCCGACCGCATCGCCCGCACCTTCGAATCGCTTCGCGAAAAAAATCAAAAAGCCTTCGTGGCTTACATCGCCGCAGGTGATCCGAATTTTGATTCGTCCCTCGAAATCATGAAATCACTCGCCAATGCGGGCACCGACATCATCGAACTCGGGCTTCCCTTCTCCGATCCGCTTGCCGATGGCATCGTCAACCAAATGGCCGCCGAGCGCGCCTTGAAATCCGGAATGACCACCGCGCGTGTGCTCGACCTCATCCGCAAGTTCCGCCAATCGCACGAAACGCCAATCGTCCTTTTCACATATCTCAATCCGGTTTTCACCTACGGCTTCGATGCCTTCCATCACGATGCCGCCACAGCGGGTGCTGATGGGATTCTTTTGCTCGACCTGCCAC